>NZ_JANMWY010000059.1:0-16594 GCF_031380695.1 Sphingomonas sp.
GGTCGGCACCGGCTTCAAGCGCGGGGTCTTCATGAAGGACATCGGCGTCGTCAACGCCCCCTCGGGCGCGCCGACGCTGGCGCTGACCGGCGGCGCCCGCGCCCGGCTTGACGCGCTCGCCCCGCCGGGCCACGCCCTCGACATTCACTTGACCATGACCGACGACCACCCCTGGGCACAGGCGTTCGTCATCCTCTTCGCGCGTAAACTGGAGTCCTGATGAGCGACAGCGTCGACACCCCGGCCGAGGCGATCGACCCGGTCGAACCGGCCGCCCCCGCGCCCGCCCAACCGAAGGGCAGCGCCGTCTGGCGCGAGATCAAGGGCCTCGCCTTGGTTCTCCTCGCCGTCCTCGCCTTCCACAGCTTCATCGCCAAGCCCTTCTACATCCCGTCTGAATCGATGATGCCGGTGCTGCTCAAGGGCGACCGGCTGGTGGTCACCAAATACCCCTATGGCTGGTCGTGGGTATCGCCCAGCTTCCACATCCTGCCGCACTGGAGCGGCCGCCTGCTCGGTCACATGCCACAGCGCGGCGACGTCGTCATCGTCACCCCGCCGGGGCGCAGCGACGATTACATCAAGCGCGTCATCGGCCTGCCCGGCGACACGATCGAAGTGAAGGGCGGCCGCGTCATCCTCAACGGCCAGCCATTGAAGGCCGAAATCCGCCCCCCGGCGATGGTCGCGGTCGACGCCAACGCCCCCTGCGCCGTCGACCAGTTCCCCGGAGATCTCGTCGTGCTCGGCGACGGGCGCAGCTTCTGCCGCCTGCCGATCGTCCGCGAGACGCTGCCCGGTGGACGCACCTATGACACGATCGACCTCGGTCAGAGCCCGGGCGACGATTATGGGCCCGAGACCATCCCGCCCGATCACGTTTTCCTGATGGGCGACAACCGCGATCGCAGCGCCGACAGCCGCTTCTCGCTTGCCCAGGACGGCCTCGGCGGTCCGGTGCCGTGGGAGAACCTTGGTGGCCGCGCCGAATTCCTGACCTTCTCGCTCGACGGCAATGCGAGCTGGCTGAACCCGATCAGCTGGTTCCAGTCGCTACGCGGCGGGCGCGCCGGGTCCAGCCTCCACCCGGCGACGGCGCACTAGCGCGGATGGCCGAGCCGGCGCCCGACCTGCCCTATGTCGAGCGGCCCGGCCCGGCCGAATTCCGCGATCCCGTCACCCGCACCGAGCTGAGGCGCGCCACCGTCTGGCTCGGGCTGGCACTGCTCATCGCCGGGGTCATCACCCTGGCCCAGCCGCTGATGCTGATCGTCGGCGGGATGGTCTTCTCGGTCCTGCTCGACGGAGGAACGCGCCTGCTCGGCCGCATCCTCCCCGTCCGGCGCGGCATCCGCCTGTCGCTCGTCATCCTGTTCGCGGTCGCCTTCCTCGCCTGGACCTTCTGGTTCGCCGGCACGACCATCGGCGCCCAGGCTGAGGCCCTGCGCGCCGTCGTCACCGCCCAGATCGAGCGGCTGATGGGCTGGGCGAGCGGCATGGGCCTGCTCCCCAAGGACGAGCATTTCGATCTCGGCGCGCAGGTCGCGGGGTCGCTCGGCCGCCTGACCAGCGCGGTCGGCACGGCGCTCGGCGCGGTCACCAGCGGGCTGCTGATCATCGTCATCGGCATCTTCATCGCGGTCGAGCCGCATTTGTATGACCGCGGCGTTGCGTGGATGCTGCCGCTGCGTCACCGCGACCGCTTCTATATCATCACCAACCGCGTCGGCGCGACCCTTCGCCGGCTGCTGTTCGGCCGCCTGGTCGGGATGGTGTTCGAAGGCGTCTTCACCTTCGCCATGCTCAGCATCGGCGGTGTGCCGATGGCGGCGCTCCTCGGCCTGCTGACCGGGCTGCTTGCCTTCCTGCCCAATATCGGTGCGATCGCGTCGGGCGTGCTGATGGTCGCGGTCGGGTTCAGCGCCGGGCCGAACGCCGGGCTCTGGGCGATCTTCGTCTATTTCTTCGTCCAGAACGTCGATGGCTATCTGGTCGTGCCCTACATCGCCCGCCGCACGGTCGACCTTGCCCCGGCGCTGGTACTCGCCGCGCAGCTCATCATGGGCGCGCTGTTCGGCATCCTCGGCCTGCTCCTCGCCGACCCGGTGCTGGCGACCCTCAAGGTCAGCTTGCAGGAATTGAGCCGGATGCGGGCCGGCGAACCACCCACCGAGCCGGGTGAACCGATTGAGTGATTAGCGTTGCGGGACGCCGGGCGGCGACTCGGCACCCGGCGGCATACCGCCCTGTCCGCCAGCCTGTTGTGCCGCGACCATCTGCGCCGCGTTGGCCACGACCTGCATGACATGCACGTCGAAATCGAGCGCGCTGTTCGACGGAATCGGGCTGTTGGCCGGCATAAGGCCATAGGCAAGCTTGGCCGGGATATGGATCTGGTAGCGCCCGCCGGACTGCATCTGCTGCAACCCCTGGGCAAAGCCGGGGATGGTCTGCCCGACCAGGATCGGAGCCGGCCCCTTGCCCTCGGTCGAATCGAAGATCTTTCCGTTCGGCAGCCGCCCGGTATATTCGATGATCACGCCGTCGTTGGGGCCGATCAGCGGCCCCTTGCCGGCCTCGATCGTCTTGACGCTGGTCGCTACGATCCGTCCCGCTCCTGCCCACGCCAGCAGCAATCCCGCGACCACGAGCAGGGCGATACCCAGCCACAACTTGAGCAGGCTGCCGCGCGTCAGCGGTTGCAGGGGTACGGCGGTGACCTCGGACATCGAGTGCTCGACCTGATCAGAGGATCTAACGAGCGCCTTCACGCTCGACGCGCTTGCGCTCGAGCTTGCGCGCCCGGCGAATCGCCGCGGCCCGCTCGCGGGCACGACGCTCCGACGGCTTCTCGTAATGACGGCGCAGCTTCATCTCGCGATAGACGCCTTCGCGCTGCAGCTTCTTCTTCAGCGCGCGCAGCGCCTGGTCGACGTTATTGTCGCGGACGATGATTTGCATAAAAGCCGTCTCAACTCCTTTGGACCCAAAGCCGTTTCAGGGGCTTGCAGGCAGCATCAGCGACTCGTCCCGCACGCAGCTGCGGAACATAGTGGCCCATGCCAATGAACATTGGTCGCCGGGGGCGAGCCCCTCGACGGTCGCGGGCCACTAGCAGTGCCCGGTCAATTGTTCAAGCTTTCAAGGAAGATCCGTCGTTCGCGGTGAATCGAGCCAATCGTGCGACGAACCCGCTGAGTCCGCACAGGAAGCTTATCTGCGCTTTAGGTTCGGCCTGTTATAGCCTCCGCTTCTTCGGAGCATGTGAATGTCATTGGATCGCCGGGAAATGTTGCGGATGGGATCGGTCGGGGCGAGCGCCGTGCTGCTCTCGTCGGCGGCCAGTAGCGTCGGCCTGCCGGCACTCGTGTTCCGCCTGCCTCCGGCGACTCCGGCGACCGTTCCGCTCCCCTCGACCCTGCTCGATTCGAGCGCCCCGGCCGGAATCGACCCGCGCCTCTTCTCGAAAGCCAAGGCCGCGCTCGATTCGCGCCGCTGGATCGCCCACCGCGACGTCATCGGCATCGTCGATTTCGCCGCCGCCTCGGCCGAGCCACGCTTTCACCTTGTAAACCTGCTCGACGGATCGGTCGTCAGCCACCGCGTCGCCCACGGCCGCGGCTCTGACCCCGATCACTCGGGCTATGTCGAGCGTTTCTCGAACAATTTCGGCTCCGAGGCCAGCTCCAGCGGCGCTTATGTCACTGCCGGCCTCTACGACGGCAAATATGGCACCTCGATGAAGGTCCAGGGCCTTGACTGGAGCAACAACAACGCCGCGAGCCGCGCCATCGTCATCCACAACGCCTGGTATGCCGAAGACCAGGTCGCCGAGCTTCACGGCAAGCTGGGCCGCTCCGAAGGCTGCTTCGCCTTTAGCCGCGCCAGCCAGTGGGACGTCATGAGCCGCCTCGCTGATGGCCGCCTGATCTACGCCGACAAGCTGGCGTAGTGCTTAAGCGAGCGACTTGCTCGCCTGCTCGTAGACATCCTTCGACAGCTCCGGCGTCGCCACGATCCGCTCCAGTTCGGCCCGCATCAGCGCCGCCCGCTTAGGCTCGAACCGCCGCCACCGCCCCAGCGGGGCGACCATCCGCGCCGCCGTCTGCGGGTTGATGCGGTCGGCCGCCAGCATCATGTCGGCGACGAAGCGATAGCCCGCCCCCGACGCGCCATGGAACGCCCACTGATTCATCGAGAAACTGCCGACCAGCGAGCGCAAGCGGTTGGGATTGGTCATCGAGAACTCAGGATGCCGCGCCAGCGCCTCGACCGCCGTCAGCGTATCGCTCCGTTGCGCCGCCGCCTGCAGCCCGAACCATTTGTCGATCACCAGCGAATCGTCCGCGAACCGCGCGTAGAAATCGTCGAATGCCGCCGCCCGCTCGGGCGCATCGAGGCTGACCAGCACCGCCAGCGCGCCCTGCCGGTCGGTCATATTGTCCGCCGCATCATATTGCGCCTTGGCTTGGCAAGCGCCGCGCGCCGGATCGCCCGCCGCCAGCAGCCCGAGCGCCACTGTCCTGAGCCGCCGCTTGCCCTTGGCCGCAGACGACAAGTCGCTCCCCGGCGCTCCGTCGCGCTGCGCCGCCGCGAGCGAATCGGCCAGCGCTGACCCGATGGCCGCCCGCAACGCTTCGCGCGCGGCATGGATCGCATCGGGATCGACCAGCTCCATCCGGTCGCCGATCAAACTCTCCGACGGCAGCAGCAGCGCCTCGCCCTTGTAGGCCGCATCGAGCGCGTTCGACGCCAGCGTCCGCCGCATCGCCTCGATCAGCGGCGCCGGGTCGGTCGCCTCGCCCCTGGCCCCCGCGATAAGCGTGCGCAGCATCAGCTCCTGCAGCGCCTCATAACGTGCGAACGGGTTGGGATCATGCTCGGCCAGCGCTTCCAGCTCGCCCGCCCCGCGCGCCACATCGATCACCACCGGCGCCGAGAAATCGCGGTTGATCGACAGCATCGCCGCTTCGGTCACGCCCGCGAACATGACCGACTGCTCGGCCCCGGTCAGCAGCACGACCCGCTCCGCCGCCAGCTCGACCCCGCTGTCACGCCCGATCAGCGCGGTCTTGAGCGGGATCACCATCGGCTGCTTGGTCGTCTGGCCCGGCGTGGCCGGCACCGTCTGCGACAGGTGCAGCACTGCGCCTGCCTCGCCCTGCTCCAGCCGTGCGGTCACCAACGGCGTCCCCGCCTGCGAATACCACAGCCTGAATTGCGCCAGGTCGACTTCGCTGGCGTTCTCCATCGCGCGCACGAAATCCTCACACGTCACCGCCTGCCCGTCGTGCCGATCGAAATAAAGATCCGACCCGGCGCGAAACGCCTCCGGCCCCATGATCGTGTGCATCATCCCGATCAGCTCGGCGCCCTTGTTGTAGACCGTCGCGGTGTAGAAATTGGCGATCTCCATATAGGATTCGGGCCGTACCGGGTGCGCCAGCGGGCTCGCATCCTCGGGGAATTGGGCCGACCTGAGCACGCGCACATCCTCGATCCGCTTGACCGCCGCCGAGCCCATGTCGGCCGAAAAACCCTGGTCTCGATAGACGGTGAAGCCTTCCTTCAGGCTCAGCTGAAACCAGTCGCGGCATGTCACCCGGTCGCCCGACCAGTTGTGGAAATATTCATGCGCGACGACCCCGGCGATGGCGGCGAAATCGCCATCGGTCGCGGTCTGCGTATCGGCCATGATGTAGCGCGAATTGAAGATGTTGAGCCCCTTATTCTCCATCGCGCCAAAGTTGAAATCGTCGACCGCGACGATGTTGAACAGGTCGAGGTCATATTCGCGGCCATAGACGCGCTCATCCCACGCCATTGCTGCCTTGAGGCTGGCCATGGCGTGATCGGTCTTGGCCAGGTCCGCCTCGCGCACCCAGATGGCGAGGTCGACCTTGCGCCCGCTCATTGTCGTGAAGCTGTCGCGGTTAGGCGCGAGATCGCCAGCCACCAGCGCGAACAAATAGCTCGGCTTGGGGAAGGGATCGTCCCACTCCGCCCAGTGGGTGCCGTCCGCGCCGTCCCCGCTGGCGATCAGATTGCCGTTGGCCAGCAACACCGGGAAGCGCGCCTTGTCGGCGCTCATCCGCACCCGATAAAGCGACAGCACGTCGGGCCGGTCAGGATGAAACGCGATCCGCCGAAACCCCTCGCTCTCGCATTGCGTGCAGAGGATGCCGCCCGATGCATAGAGCCCCGTCAGCTTGCTGTTCGTCGCCGGGGTGAGGATGACCTCGCTCTCGATCACCGCCCGCTCGCCGGCCAGCGCGATGACCAGTGCTGTCCCCTCGAACCTTGGCTCGACCGCCACACCGTCGACCGTCAGCGATACCAGCTCGAGCTCGTCGCCTTCGAGCCGCAGCGCCCGGTCATGCGCGGCGTTGCGCACCACCGTCAGCCGCGACTTGATCACGCTCCGCTCCGGATCGAGCGCAAACTCCAGCGTCACCTCGGGCGCCAGCCAGTCGGGCGGGCGATAATCGCTGCGCAGGATGGCGGCATGGGCGGGGGGGGTGGCGAGGTCGGTGCGAATATCCATCGCCCGGACTTAGGGTCGGGGTCGCCGAGCGGCAACCACCGCCGGTCGAATGATCAACGGGGCGCCTTTGTCCGCCCGCTCAGCGCGATGACCATCCCGCCCATCGCCAGCAACGCCCCCGCCGCCGCCAGCAGCGACCAGCGATAACCCTCGAACGCCGTCGACAGCGCCATGGCGATGATCGGTGTCAGCACGCCCGACCACGCCGCCTTTCCCGGCCCGATCCGCCGGACCACCGGGAAATAAAGGCTGAACGCCAACACCGACGCGACCAGCGCGAGATAGATCAGCCCGAGCCAATATTCCGGCCGCGGATCGAACTGCGGCGGCCCGGTCATCGTCCATGCCACGACCGCATCGATCGCCGCCCCGATCGCCATCGACCAGGCCAGAAGCACCGGGATCGGCACTCGCCGTACCCGCCCCAGCGCCTGATAGACGTTCGACAACGACGCTCCGACCAGGCCGGCCACGGTCAGCAATATGCCCAGTCCGATCTCCGACCCGAACGCCGGATGATCCTGCGCCTCATGGACGAACAGCAGCGCGATCCCGGCGACCGCCACCGCGCCCCCGGCCAGGAATCGCGCGCTGACGCGGTGCCCCAGCCACGCCCAGGCGAGCAGGCTGTTGGGTATCAATAATAGCGCGAACACCGTCGCCACCAGCCCCGAGGTGATGTGCCGCTCGGCCAGATAGACGGCGTTGAAATTAACGCAGAACTGCATCAGCCCGATGAACAATGCTGCCCGCAACAGCTCGGCGTCGGCGCGCAGCGAGTGCCCCTGCAGCCTTGCCACCACCGCCATCGCCACACCCGCGATCAGGAAGCGATAGGTCACCGACCATTGGGCCGGCACCACCCCCAGCTGGAAGCGGATTACGAACCAGGTCGAGCTCCAGATCAGCGTGAACAGGATGAACGGGACGATCACGGTCCGCATCCGATCCTCGCGCTCGCTGATCTCGCCCATCCCGTCGCTCACAGTGCCGCGATCGCCTCCGCCAGCTTGCCGACCGCGCCCATGTCCTGGTCCCAACTGGTCACCAGCCGCACTTCGCCCGGCGCCCAATCATAGAAATCATAGCCCGCGGCCCGCAGCCGCGCGGCTTCGTCCGCCGTCATCTGCACGAACAGCTCATTGGTCTCGACCGGCAACGCCAGCCGCGCTCCCGCCGCCTCGGCCAGCACGCGCGCCGCCGCGTTGGCCGTGCGCCCGTTCACCAGCCAGCGATCCTGATCGATTAGCGCCAGCAGTTGCGCGGCAAGGAAGCGGCCCTTGGACAGCAGATGCCCCGCCCGCTTGCGCCGTACCAGCGTCTCCTCGGCCAATTCGGGCTTGAAGAAAATCAGCGCTTCCGCCGACATCCCACCATTCTTGACGAAGCCGAAGCTCAGCGCATCGACCCCCGCGCGCCACGTTACCTCGGCTGGGCGCTCGCCGGTGAAGGCGATGGCATTAGCGAAGCGCGCGCCGTCCATGTGAAACCCCAGCCCGCGGCGCTTCGCCACCTCGCCCAGCGCACCGACCTCGGCCGCGCGGTAGACTTGGCCATATTCAGAGGCATTGGTGATCGACAGCGCATGCGGCTGGACCTGGTGGACATCGGCGCGGATCCGGTCGCATGCCGCCTCGACCGCCGCCGGCGTGACCTTCGCGCCCGCGCCGTCCAACAGCATCAGCTTGGCACCATGGGTAAAAAAGCCCGGCGCCCCCGCCTCGTCAACCTCAATATGCGCATCGCGATGGCACAGGATCGCGCCGTACGGTGGACACAGCGCCGCCAGCGCCAAACAGTTCGCCGCCGTCCCGGTCGTTACCCACAGCGCGCGCACTTTTGTCTCGAACAGCTCCGAAAACACCCCGTCGAGCCGCGCGCTCCACGTATCGCCGTCATAGGCGGTGTCCATCGCGTTGGCCTCGGCCAGTGCCTCGAGCACGGCCGGATGACAGGCGGCGGCATTGTCTGAAAAGAAGCGCATCGCCCGGCGGAATGGCCGCACCGCCGTGCCCGGTCAACGGCCAACTGTCCGTCGCTTCCTACCCGCGCCGGGGCTAAGGCGTGGCGGAGAGGTGGTGCGTACTTCGAGGAAATGCAAAAACCCCGGCGCCTCACCGACACCGGGGTCTTTGACCAGCTACTCAGCGTGGGCAAGCAATGCCGGTCCAGCCGGCATCTTGTCCGCGCTTACAGGTAGCTGCTGGTATTGTTAAAGGTCGAACCGAGCTTCGATCCGATCCCCTGCATGGCACCAATCGCCGCAACGGCGATGAGCGCGGCAATAAGGCCATATTCGATCGCGGTGGCGCCGTCGCTATTGCGAACGAGCTTCATAAAGTTGCGCATTTCGATTCCCTTGGTCAGCCCAGGAACTGAATGCGCCGAAGACGTTAACGAAATCTAAAAGCGCCGAGGCCGGTCGTGCTTTCCGTAACGTCAATCGATAATATGATGAAGGTGTGGCTTACGCCCGTCCTAAAGCGGGACATGTACCGCTTAAGGCAGTGCGGATTGAGGAAGGAAGATGGTGCTGCCGAAGGGGATCGAACCCTTGACCTCAGCCTTACCAAGGATGCGCTCTACCACTGAGCTACGGCAGCGTGCCAGGCGCGTGCGGATCGCGGCGACGGACGCGCGGCCTATGGCGGTCGGGGACAGAGCCGTCAAGCTTGCCGCAGCGTGACCTGAGGGTTAGCCGTCGATCATGACCGAACAGGACAAGGCCGAACGACTCGCCGCCGCGCTGCGCGAAAACCTGCGCAAACGAAAAGCGCAGTCACGCGAAACTGAACGGGCGCCCAAAGCTGAAGACTAAAGCGGCGCGCAGGCGGCGATCAGCCAGTCACGCTCGGCCCCCACCAGCTGCGGCGCGATCTTTGCCACTACGTCGGCGTGATAAGCATTGAGCCACGCGACCTCCGCCGGCGACAGCATCTCCTTGACGATCAGCCGCCGCGCGATCGGCGCGAACGTCAGCGTTTCGAACCCGAGCAACGCCTTCTCCGCCCCGGCCACCTCCCTCTCCACGACCAGCACCAGATTCTCGATGCGGATGCCATATTCGCCTGCCTTGTAATAACCCGGCTCGTTGGACAGGATCATGCCTGCCTGCAGCGGCTCGTCACCGCCCGACTGCCCCGATCCGACCGGCGCAATCCGCTGCGGCCCCTCGTGGACCGACAAGAAACTGCCGACGCCGTGGCCGGTGCCATGGGCATAATCCAACCCTGCTTCCCACAGCGGTCGCCGCGCAAAACTGTCGAGCTGCGACCCGCGCACGCCCTTGGGGAACAGCGCCGTCGCCAGCGCGATATGGCCCTTGAGCACCCGCGTGAAGCGGTCGCACATCTCCTCGCTCGGCGTCCCGATCGCCAGCGTGCGCGTGATGTCGGTCGTCCCGTCGGCGTACTGCCCACCCGAATCGATCAAGTAGAGCGAGTTGTTCTCGAGCGGCCGATTGGTCTCGGGCGACGCCTTGTAGTGAACGATCGCCCCATTCGGCCCCGAGCCCGAGATCGAATCGAACGACAGGTCCTTCAGCAACCCGCTCTCGGCGCGGAACGCCTCGAGCCGGTCCGACGCCTTCAACTCATCGAGCCCGCCCTTGTGCGCCTCTTCCTCGACCCATTTGAGGAAGCGCGCGATCGCCGCCCCGTCGCGCGCCTGCGCCGCCCGATGCCCGGCGACCTCGACAGGGTTCTTGATCGCGCGCGGCAGCACCGTCGGGTCGCGGTGCGAAACGATCGTTGCCTTGCCTTTATCGAGCGCCTTGAAAATCGCCGCCACCGATCGCTCCGGATCGACCGCCACGATCTTGCCGCCGAGGTGCTCCAGCGCCGCCTCGAACGCCGCCCGCTCGTGCAGCCGCACGCCATTGCCGAGGTGCTGCGCCACGTCGGCCCCGATCTTCTCGCCCGCCACGAACAAATCCGCCGTCCCGTCGGCATTGACCAGCGCATAGGCCAGCGCGACCGGCGTGTGGCTGACGTCCGCGCCGCGCACGTTGAACGTCCAGGCGATCGAATCGAGCGCCGCCAGCACCGCCGTATCGGCCCCGATCTTGCCCAGCCAGTCGGCGATCTGCGTCCGCTTGTCGGCCGAAGACTGCCCAGCATATTCGTTCGGCTGCACCACCAGCCGCGCCGTCGACGCCTCGGGTCGGTCTTGCCAGACGATGTCAATCGGATTGCGCGCGACAGCGACCAGCTCGGCCCCGCGAGCCTTGAGCGCCTCGTCCGCCTGCCGCACCCAGTCGCGCGAATGGAGCCACGGGTCGTAACCGATCCGCCCGCCCTCAGGCGCATGCTCCTTCAGCCACGACGCGATGCTCGTTTCGGGCACCGCCTGATAGCTCCAGTCGTCGCCCGATACCTGGCTGCGGACCTGCAGCGTGTAGCGCCCGTCGGTAAAGATCGCCGCCTCCTGCGGCAACACCACCGCCGACCCGGCCGACCCCTTGAACCCCGTCAGCCATTCGAGCCGCTGCGCATAACTCCCGACATATTCGCTCATATGCTCATCAGTCAGCGGGACGACGAACCCGTCGAGGCGGTCCTCGGCAAGCTGGGCGCGAAGGGCGGCAAGGCGGTCGGCATAGGATGACATGCAAAACTCCGTTCGCCCTGAGCTTGTCGAAGGGCTGTACTTCCTTACTAGACCCCAAACGAAAAGTGCAGGGCTTAGACGAGCTCAGCCCGAACGGAGCAATTGATGACCCTGCCCCCGCCCCCCGTCGCCGACCGCCGCCCGCACAGCGTCACCCATCATGGCGTGACCATCACAGACGACTGGGCGTGGATTCGCGATCCCGGCTATCCCGAGGTCAGCGACGAGGATGTGCTGTCCTACCTCAAGGCCGAGAACGCCTATTTCGAAGCGGTGATGGCGCCCCAAGCCGCGCTGGTCGAGACCTTGTTTGAAGAGATGAAGGGCCGCATCAAGCAGGACCTCTCCAGCGTCCCCGCCCCCGACGGCCCGTGGGACTATTGGTGGGCCTTCTCTCCCGGCGACCAGTATCGCCGCTGGCATCGCCGGCACCGCGAAACCGGCGTCGAACAGCTCATCTTCGATGAGGTCGCCGCCGCCACCGGCCATGATTATTTCCGTCTCGGCGCGATCGTCTCGTCACCCGACTACACGCTTCTCGCGACCCAGGTCGACGACGATGGGTCGGAGCGGTTCAAGCTCCACATCCGCGACATCGCCACCGGCGCGATTCTCGAGACGATCACCGATCATGCGATTGGTAACCCCGTCTGGGCCGCGGACAGCAAGTGCATCGCCTTCACCGAGGTCAACGACCAGTGGCGCAGCGACAAGGCCCGCTACCATCGCCTCGGCGACGACCCCGCCGCCGCCGTCACGCTCTACGAGGAGACGAAGGACAAGGGCTTCTCCGTCGGTCTCGGCCAGTCGCACGACGATGCGCTGATCTTCATTTCGACCGGCGACAATACGTCGAGCGAAGTCCGCTTCGTCCCCGCGTCCGATCCCACCGCGACCCCGGTCCTGATCGCCGCGCGCCGCCCCAACATCGAGTATAACTGCGATTCGGCCCATGGCCGGCTGTGGATCGTCACCAACGACGCCCATATCAATTTCCGCCTGGTCTCCGCCGCGCTCG
Organism: Sphingomonas sp.; assembly: GCF_031380695.1. GTDB lineage: Bacteria > Pseudomonadota > Alphaproteobacteria > Sphingomonadales > Sphingomonadaceae > Sphingomicrobium. Next base: position 12,171 of record NZ_JANMWY010000059.1, read on the forward strand.
ATGCGCCGGGCGAGTGGCGCGAGGAAATCCCCGGCTCGGACCGCCGCTATTTGCGCGGCGTCACCAGCTACCGCGATCACCTCGCCCTCACCACGCGCGTCGATGGCCTCGATCAACTCGTCCTGCGCTCCTATTCCGGCGACGAAAGCCGCATCCCCTTCGCCGAGGCCAGCTACACCGCCGCATTCGGCGGCAATGCCGACTTCGCCCCCGCTGCCTATCGCATCGGCTACAGCTCGATGGTCACCCCGCCGACGGTGTACGACTATCACCCGGCCGACGACCGCCTCGAATCTCTGCGCGTGCTCGAAATTCCGTCGGGCTACGACCTCGCCGACTATGTCACCGATCGGGTTCAGATCCGCGCCCGCGACGGGGCGATGGTACCGGTCTCGATCGTCCGCCGCGCCGACAGCAAGCTCGACGGCACCGGCCGCCTGTTCCTCTACGGCTATGGCGCCTACGGCCTCGCCATCCCGCCCGGCTTCTCGCCGACCCGCTTGAGCCTGGTCGATCGCGGCTTCGCCTACGCCATCGCCCATATCCGCGGCGGCGACGATCTCGGCCACGGCTGGTATCTCGATGGCAAGCTGACCAAGCGCACCAACGCCTTCAACGATTTCGTCGATGTTGCGAGGGGCCTGGCCGATCTCGACTACGCCAGACCCGGCCGCATTGCCGCGCAGGGCGGCTCGGCCGGCGGCGAACTGATGGGCGCGGTCGCCAACCAGGCACCCGACCTGTGGGGCGCGATCGTCGCCGACGTGCCGTTCGTCGACGTGCTCAACACCATGCTCGACGACACGCTGCCGCTGACCCCCGGCGAGTGGCCCGAATGGGGCAATCCGATCACCGACAAGGCGGCGTTCGACCTCATCCGCAGCTACAGCCCCTATGACAATATCGAGGCGAAACCCTATCCGCCAATGCTCATCACGGGCGGCCTCAACGACCCCCGCGTGACCTATTGGGAACCGGCCAAATGGGCGGCGAAACTGCGCGCCACCCGCACCGATTCCAACCTCCAGCTGCTCAAGATCAACATGGGCGCCGGCCACGGTGGCAAGTCAGGCCGCTGGGACTCCCTCCGCGAAGACGCCGAGGCCTATGCCTTCGTCCTGAGCCAGATCGCCGAATGAACCCCGTCTTCACCCGCCAGATCACCGCGACCGAGGCCGACATCGACGAGCTCGGCCACGTCAACAATGCGGTGTGGGTGCAATGGATCCAGGAGGTGGCGCTGGACCATTGGTACAGCGTCGCCGACCCGGTCCACCAGTCGGCCTATATCTGGGTCATCGTCCGCCACGAGATCGACTATCTTCGCGCGGCCTTCGCCGGCGACGTGCTGACCGCCCGGACCTGGGTTGGCAACGCACCGAAGGGCGCGCGCTTCGACCGCCATATGGAATTCGTCGGCGCGGACGGCAAGGTTCGCGTCCGTGCCAAGACTCAATGGGCGATCATCGACAAGGCCAGCGGCCGCCCGATCCGTGTTCCCGCCGAGGTGGTGGCGCCATTTCTCGCCTTGGAGTAGGTTGCCCAATATGACCACACCGATCCTCCACGACTTCTGGCGCTCCTCGGCCAGCTACCGCGTCCGCATCGGCCTCAACCTGAAGGGCGTGGCTTATACGTCGCACGCCGTCAGCCTGCCCGCCGGCGAGCAGAAGTCGCCCGACTATCGCGCGCTCAATCCCCAGGGGTTCGTACCGATGCTGGAGATTGACGGCCACCGCCTGACACAGAGCCTCGCCATCCTCGATTACCTCGATGCGACCCACAAGGAGCCGCCGTTCGTCGCGCACGACCCCGCCGAGCGCAGTCACATCCTGGCCATGGCGCTGGTCGTCGCCTGCGATATCCACCCGCTCAACAATCTGCGCGTGCTCAAATATCTCGGCGGCCCGCTTGGCCAGCCCGAAGCAGTCCGCGACGACTGGTATCGCCACTGGGTCGTCGAGGGACTGGCAGCGCTCGAAGCCATGGCCGCACGATCCGCCGGCCAATGGCTCAACGGCGACGGGGTCAGCCTCGCCGACATCTGCCTCATTCCGCAAATGTACAACGCGCGCCGGTTCGATGTCGCGCTCGACGCCTATCCAACCCTTGTCAGGGTCGACGCCGCGGCGCAAAATCATTCCGCCTTTGCCGCCGCCCATCCGGACAACCAGGAGCAACCCGCATGACCCGCGTCTCTACCCTTGTCCGCAATATGGACGGCGCCAAACCGCTCGACCGGATCGACATCGCCAGCAAGGAAGGCAAGTGCAGCGCCGAGGAATGGGCGCTGCGCGTCGATCTCGCCGCCGCCTATCGCATGGTCGCGCATTTTGGCTGGGACGACCTCATCTTCACCCATCTCTCGGTCCGCATCCCCGGGCCCGAGCATTATTTCCTGATGAACCCGTACAGCCTGATGTTCGAGGAAGTGACCGCCTCGTCGCTGGTCAAGATCGACATGGATGGTCAGCCGGTCGATCCGACCCCGTTCATCACCAACCCGGCCGGCTTCACCATCCACTCGGCGATCCACATGGGACGTGACGATGCCCAGGCGGTTATGCACCTCCACACGCCATACGGTCAGGCGGTCGCGGCACACAGCGACGGGCTGCTGCCGCTGACGCAGACTGCGATGATCGCTCGCGCCGACCTCGCCTTCCACGATTATGAAGGCATCGCCACCAACCTCGAGGAGCGCGTTCGGCTGGTCGAGGATCTCGGCGACAAGACCTCGATGCTGCTGCGCAACCACGGCACGCTGACCGTCGGCAAGACCGTCGGCGAGGCGTTCCTGCGCATGTATTTCCTCGAGCGTGCCTGCGAGGCGCAAATCTATGCGCTGTCGGCCGGCCCTGCCATCAACAACCCGCCCCAGGGCACGCCCGAGGTCGCCGCCGAACAGGGCCGCGCGACGGTCCCGATGGGTGCCAATCTGCTCGCTTGGCCGGCGCTCAAGCGCAAGGCCTACCGTCTCGACCCGTCTTTCGCGACCTGACGGAACCGGCGCGCCCCGTCGACCGTCTTTGTCTGGACAACCGCGCGACGAACCCGGAGACTGAGATGAACATCCTGATGGTCCTGACGAGCCACGCCGAGTTGGGCAATACCAGCAAGAAAACCGGCTTCTGGCTCGAGGAGTTTGCCGCGCCTTATTATGTGCTGAAAGACGCCGGGCACGAGATCACCCTCGCCTCGCCCAAGGGCGGGCAGCCGCCGCTCGACCCCAAGAGCGACGCTCCCGATGCCCAGACCGAAGCGACGAAACGCTTCAAGGGCGACGGTGCAGCGCAGGCGCAACTGGCGGCGACTGAGATGCTGTCCGACATCGATTCCACCATGTTCGACGGCGTCTTCTACCCCGGCGGCCATGGCCCGCTCTGGGACCTCGCCGAGGACGCTGATTCCAAGGAGCTGATCGAGGATACGCTGGCCGCCGGCAAGCCGGTCGCGCTGGTCTGCCATGCGCCGGCCGCGCTCAAGAACGTCACCACGCCCGAAGGCGCGCCGCTGGTACGGGGGCGCAAGGTCACCGGCTTCACCAATGGCGAGGAGGAAGCGGTCAAGCTGACCGACGTTGTGCCATTCCTGCTCGAGGAAATGCTGAAGGCCAAGGGCGGTGTCTATTCGAAGGGCCCCGACTTCGCGCCCTATGTCGTGACCGATGGGCTGCTCATCACCGGCCAGAACCCGCCGTCGAGCGGACCCGCCGCCGCAGCGCTGCTCGCCGCGCTAGCGAAGCAGCCGGAGGAGGCCGCCGCCTGATCGCATCCGTTCCGGCGGCAAGTGCAAGCTCCTGGTGGGGATGAGCGCGGCAGGAACCGGCGATGCCGTTTCTCGCCGCCTTGCTCCTGGTCACCCCTTTCGCCCCGCCGACCGACCGTCCACAGTGCTTCTCCGCGGTCGGCGGGGCCATGGCGATCGCCGAGGTCCGAGTGAGAATCATCAGTGGCACGAGCGTCGACGCCCGCTCGTGGCGACCCGCAGGAACACCGCACCAGCGCGAGACCAGTGAACGCGTGACCGGCGCACTGCTGAGATTGACCGAGTTTGAGTGAGTGAAATGCTGCTTCTCTTCGGGACCACACAATAACGTCCGTCCCTCGGACGAACGTTATTGTGTGATGGTCGGGGAGAGAGGATTCGAACCTCCGGCCCCTGCCTCCCGAAGACAGTGCTCTACCAGGCTGAGCTACTCCCCGACCGGGACCGGACTGTTCGTCCGGTGCAGGGCGAGGGCGTCCCTCGCGGGGGGTGGGGGGAAGCGCAACCATCAATGGCCGAGCGTCGCGAGCCAATGGCCGTGCCGGACCATCTTCTCGCGGGGCGCACCGGCGCGGGCGGCAGCGATCTCGGCCGCCTCGATCGTCCGCCAATCGGCGAAGCTGGTCGGCCGCACCCCGCGCTCGGCGAGCAAGCGG
>NZ_JANMWY010000098.1:0-16055 GCF_031380695.1 Sphingomonas sp.
GCCAGGATTGCGGTTTCGTCAGCCATCATCATGTCCTTCCAGTCTGTTGGACAGGATGTAGGAACGACAATCAGGTGCGCAAGGCGAACGGCGTCAGAGCGGTTGCCGTATCATACACGTCGAGGCCTTCCTTGCGCTTGAGCCAGCCGACGACGAGGTAGGTGACCGGCGTCAGCAACACTTCCCAGCTGACCTTCAGCACGAACTGCGTCGCCATGATCTTGACCAGCGTATCGGCCGGCCAGCCGGCCACGCCCCAAAAGGCGAGCGGGTAGAAAATCAGGCTGTCGAGCCCCTCGCCAACAATCGTGCTGCCGATCGTCCGCGTCCACAGCATCCGCCCCTGCGTCCACACCTTCATCCGGGCGAGCACGACCGAATTGGCAAACTCCCCGACCCAGAAAGCGGCGATCGAGGCAAACACGATGCGCGGCACCTGGCCGAATACCTGCTCATAGGCCGCCTGCCCGGTCCAGCCGGCGTCGGGCGGCAGCGCGACGACGATCAGGCTCATCGCGACCATGAACAGCATCGCCACGAACCCCGCCCAGATGCAGCGGCGCGCCCGGGCATAGCCATAGACTTCGGTCAGCACGTCGCCGAGCACATAGGACAGCGGGAAGAAGAGGATGCCCGCGCCGAACGGCCACGGCCCGACGAAGGGCAGGTCGATCACCGCCCGCTTTCCCGCGCCGATGACGTTGGACAGCAGCAGGATGACGACGAACGCGACCATGACGAAGTCGAACAGCTTCATCGGCCGACCGGCGACCTCGCTCGCGTCGACCGCGCGAATCTGTTGATCGTCGTCCATTCTGGTCCCCGTGAGTGGGGGATAGCGCGGCGTTACTTGCGGGGAAAGCTTGCCTTGAGACTGGCCATTTCGAGCCGCTTGCCGACCCATTCCGACAATTCCTCGAAGCTCAACGGCTCGTCGAACACGATGCCGGCCTTGCGGTCGGAGAACCAGCGGACCTCGCCCTTGATCGGGCGCAGGCTCTCGACCACCACGACGACCGGCTTGCCGAGGCAATATTCCTCGATCGGCTCGACCTTCATTCCGCCCAGCGACATGTCGTGGACGGCGACGGTGTAATAGGTCTTGCCGATGCGCAGGCTGGCCTTGCAGCCGACTTCGAGCCGCGGCGGACGGGCACGGAACCCATGGCGCGCCTTGCGCCCGGCAAGCAGCTCGCCGAGGTCGACATTCTCGTCGAACTTGATTCCGCAGGTGCCATCGCGTGTCCACACGACCGTCGACCGCACCTTCTGCGTTCCGAATTCGAGCAAGACCACATCGCCGATATCGAGCGGCTGGCCATGTTCGGCGGCGATACCGCCAGCCGACATGTTGCGGATGCGGATCAGCTGCTCGCCGCGTTCCCCGATTAATTTGGCGACTCGCAGCAGTGCCGGCATGCGATCGTCGGTCCGCCGCTCGGTCGGGCGCGGGACTGCGGTCGTCAGCGTGAAGCTGGTGGAATCAAACGCGATTTCGTCCTGGCCGAGCGACCGGGCAGGTTTGCGATGAATGAGCGCGCCGAACATTCTGACCCCGCATCTATACTGAACCGAGACATTTACGCTCGCGCGAGTTAATAAGCCGTTGCGGCGGATACGCGCCCGTCCACCACGCCGCGTGTGTATTCGAAAGACAGAGAAGATTCCCGAATGACGACGGCCGCGCCGAAGCTATTGTTGATCGACGACGAGCCCGCGCTGGCCGCATTCCTCGCCGAAGCCGCCCGATTGTCAGGGTATGATCCCCAAATCGCCGCCGACGATGTCGCGTTCAAGGCGATGTTCCACGCCGATCGACCCCATATGGTCGCCATCGATCTTGGCATGCCCGGCATGGACGGGGTCGAACTGCTGCGGTTTCTCGCCGGGGAGGATTATCGGGCGCCGGTACTGATCATTAGCGGGTTCGACCGGCGTATACTCGAAAGCGCAACCCACCTGGGCGCGGCACTGGGGCTCAATATGATCGGGCCGCTCGAAAAGCCGACCCGGCTGGAGGAGCTCGAACGGCTGCTGCAAGACCTCCGCCCGACCCTGGTGCCATGATCGAAACGGGCGATATCGGGCTGCTCGACGGGTTCGAGCGCGCGCTCCTCAACGACCGGCTGCGCCTCGCCTACCAGCCCAAGATCAGCCTCGAGGACGGCTCGCTGAAGCGCGTCGAGGCGCTGGTGCGGTGGGATGACGCAGCGCTTGGCTCGGTCGCGCCGTCGCGGTTCGTCCCGCTGGCCGAAAAATACGGACTGATCGACCAGCTCACGCAATGGGGATTGAGCACCGCCCTGCAGCAATGGTGCAAGTGGCGTGACGAGGAATTCGAATTCGATCTTGCCTTCAACATTAGCGCGCTCAGTCTCGAGAAGCTCGACTTTCCCGACCTGGTCGAGCGCATGTGTCGCGAGCATGGCGTGCCAACCGAACGACTGGTGCTCGAGCTGACCGAGAGCGCCACCCAGCCGCTGATCAACCTGATGGACACGCTGACCCGTTTCCGGATCAAGGGCATCGGCCTGGCCATCGACGATTTCGGGACCGGCTATTCGACGCTGATGCAGCTCCGCCAGCTGCCGTTCACCGAGATGAAGATCGACCGCTTCTTTCTCACCGACATGATCAAGAGCGATGACAGCCGGCTGATCGTCAGGACGATGATCGATCTGGCCCATGGCCTGCGCCTGACCGTGACCGCCGAGGGCGTCGAGACCGCCGAGCAGCTATTGATGCTGCGCGAGATGGGCTGCGACGTGGCCCAGGGCTATCTCGTCTCGGCCGCGCTTGCCCCCGACACGCTGTCCCCGTGGTACGACGGCTGGCGCGAGCGCTGGCCTGGCCTGGTCAGCGCGACCCGGCCAGCGCGAAGCCGCGCGCGCAGCTGAGCGCGGCAACGCCGGCGTCGATCGTCGCGTCCTGCTTGGCGAAGCACAGCCGCACCAAGTGAAGCGGCGGGTCGAGCTCGCTGAACGGCGACAGCGGGATGACCGCGACCCCGGCCTGCTCGACCGCCACCACCGCGAACGCCTCGTCGTCGAGGGCGATGCCCGACGCGGCGAGGTCGACGCAGTGGAAATAGGTCGCCGCGCTCGGCAGCACGGCATAGCCCGCCGCCTCCAGCCCGGCACGCATCCGGTCACGAGCGCGGGCGAAGCGCAGCCGCATCGGCGCCAGCCACGCGTCGCCGTCCTTAAGTCCCTGGGCAACCGCGACCTGTAGGTTCGGCGCGGACGCAAAGGTCAGGAACTGGTGCGCGCGCGCCGCGATATCGACCAGCGCGGGCGGGGCCACCAACCAGCCGATCTTCCATCCGGTGAGCGAGAAAATCTTTCCCGCCGAGCCGCACTTGATCGTCCGCTCCGCCATCCCCGGTAGGGTTGCGAACGGCGTGAACGCTTGTCCGTCGAGCAGGATATGCTCCCACACTTCGTCGCTGATGACGATCAGATTATGCGTCGCCGCCACCGCCGCGACCGCCTCGAGCTCGACCCGGTCGAACAGGCGGCCGGTCGGATTGTGCGGATTGTTGAGCAGGATGACACGCGTCCGGGGCGAGACCGCCGCCTGGATCGCCGCGCGCGAAATTCGCCACTCGGGCGGCTTCAGCGCAAGCTCGCGAACCACCCCGCCGGCCCGCCGGATCAGCGGCACATAGGCATCATAGGCCGGCGTCATGATGATCGCCTCGTCGCCCGGCGAAATCGTCGCGAGGATCGCGGCAGCCAACGCCTCGGTTGCCCCGCTCGTCACGCAGACATGGTCGGGGGTCAGCGCCTGCGCGAAATGCCGCCGATAGTGGTCGGCTACCGCTGCCCTAAGCACCGGCAGCCCGCGCGACGGCGCGTATTGATTGGACCCGCCCAGCACCGCCGCCGCCGCCGCCTCGAGAATCTCGGGCGGCCAGCCGAAATCGGGAAACCCCTGGCCCAGGTTGATCGCGCCCCGCGCCGTCGCGGCCAGCGACATCCGCTCGAACACCGACGTCATCATGCTTTCATAGAGCGGGTTCATCGGTTCCCCTGCACGCTGGCTGGGGCGGCAGGATTCGAACCTGCGAATGCCGGCATCAAAAGCCGGTGCCTTACCACTTGGCGACGCCCCATCAGCGCGCGGGCTTTAGGCGGGCGCGGCAGATGTGAAAAGGGGCAAGCGCGGCGACACGCCCATAATCGCTTCAATTGTTGGGCGTGCGCCCGTTGACCAGATCGTCGTAATCGGCCGCAAGCTGCCGGGACAGGTCGCCGACTTCGAAGTTCCACGGTCCGGCCGATGCCACTGAGGTGAGTTCCGCCGCCGAACCGGTGAGGAACATTTGCTGGAAGTCCGCCAACTCCTCGGGCCAGATCGTGCGCTCGATCACTTCGACCCCGCGCCGCCGCGCCAGGTCGATTACCGTCCGCCGCGTGATCCCGTCGAGGAAGCAGTCGGGGGTCGGCGTATGAATCACCCCGTCCTTGATGAAAAAGGCATTGGCCCCCGTCGCCTCGGCCACCTGCCCGCGCCAGTCGAACATCAGCGCGTCGTGATAGCCGCGATCCTCGGCGCGATGCTTGGACATGGTCGCGATCATGTACAGCCCCGACGCCTTCGACTGGGTCGGCGCAGTATAGGGCGCCGGCCGCCGCCACTCGGCAATGTCGAGCCGGATGCCCTTGGCGGCCAGCGTCGGGTCAAAATATTTGCCCCATTCCCACGTCGCGATGGCGAGATGCGGCTTGGTCTTCTGCGCCGAGACGCCCATCTGCTCCGACCCGCGCCAGGCGATCGGGCGAAGGTAAGCGTCGGTCAGGCCATTGGCCGTGAGCACTTCGTTGCACGCCGCGCTGATCTGCTCCACGCTCCACGGCAGGGTGTAGCCGAGGATTTCCGCGCTGTTGCGCAGCCGCCGGCTATGTTCGTCGAGCTTGAAGATGGTGCCACCATAGGCGCGCTGGCCTTCGAAGACCGCCGACGCGTAATGGAGCGCGTGGGTCAGCACATGGACGTTGGCCTCGCGCCACGGCACCATCTTGCCGTCGAACCAGATCCAGCCATCGCGATCGTCGAACGTGCGCTCATCAGCCATCGTCTTCCCTTTTTGCTGCGAGCGCGAATAGGCGAGCAGTCGCGCGGGATCAACCGTTGCGCGATGCCGCCGCCAGTTCCTCGCCGCGCGCGATCGCCGCATCCAGCGTCCGCCCGATCAGGCTCGGCAGCTCCGCGTCGAGCACGGCCAGCCCGGCCAGCGTCGTACCCCTGGGTGAGGCGACGCGGCGGACGAGATCATCCATCGGTCCACGATTGGCCGCCGCTAGCCAGCCGGTCCCGAGTACCGTCTCCAACGCCAACGTCTGTGCAAGCCCCGAATCGAGCCCCCGCTCCGCCGCAGCATTCGCCAGCGCGTCGATTAACCGCGCGACATAGGCCGGTCCGGACCCCGCCATCGCGCCGATCGCCGACAGATGCGCCTGGGTCGGCGACCACACCGCGACGCCGAGATAGGTCATCAGGTTGGACAGGAGCTGGCCATCCGCTTCGCCCGCATCCTCGGTGTACAGCGCGGTCACCCCGCGCCGCACCGCGACCGGCAAATTGGGCATGGCGCGGACGATCGAGCGGGCGCGCGGAAAGCGCTGGCGCAAGGTCGCGATCGGCGTCCCCGCCAACAACGAGACGATCACGGTCTGTTCGGTCATCATCGGCGCTAGCCCGGGGGCAATGCTGTCGAGCATCTGCGGCTTGAACCCAAGCACGGCCATGCGCGGCAATGGTCCCGCCTCGGCGACGCTAGTGACGGTGCGCTGGACCCCGGCGGTCGCTGCCCCGCTTGGCCGGATCGCGATGACATTGCCCAGGTCGACCCCGGCCGACTGCCACCCGGCGAGCATCGCGCCGACCATGTTGCCGGCGCCGACCAGCCAGGTCGGCGTCGGGAAGCGCGCCAGGTCGCTCATGCCCAACGCCCCATCACGCTTCCCCAGCCGTGTCGATCAGCGCGGCGGCGATCGCCTCGCTCGGGGTCTTTCCACCCCACAGCACGAACTGGAACACCGGATAGAAGCGCTCGCACTCCTCGATTGCCGCTTCGGCCATGGCTTCGGCCTGCTCGAACGTCAGCCCGTCGCTCTCGCCGAGCAGCGCCGCGTGGCGGAACACGACCAGCCCCGATCCGGACCACAGCTCGAAATGGCCGAGCCACAATTGCTCGTTGATCAGGCCGAGCGTTTCATAAACGGCGGCGCGCTTGTCCGCCCCGACCTTGATGTCGGGAAAGGCCAGAAATTGAAGCACCTGGTCGTCCGGTCGCCACACGCCGCGCAGCTCATATTGCGCCCAGCTGCCGGTCGCCGACGCGACGATCTCGCCGTCGCCGGTCCGCTCGCACGCCCAGCCGCGGGCTTCGAAATATTGCTCGAGCACTTCGATCGGCGCGCCATCGTCGCGCTCGTCGCCATCTGGTTCGTCGGTCAGATGGAGGCTCCGGGCTTGCTCTTCGGGGCGGACTTGGGCTTCGCAGCCGCTTCCAACGCGGCGATGCGCGCCTCGAGCGCGGCATTCTGCTCGCGCGCAGCGGACGCCATTGCCTTGACCGCTTCGAACTCGTCGCGCGACACGAAATCATTGCCACCCATGAATTCGCGCATCTTCTCGCGCATCGAGCTTTCCGCCTCGCGGCCCATGCCGGCGAAGGTCCCCGCCGCGCCGTTCACCATCTTGACGAAATCTTCGAACAAGCGGTTTTCACTCTGCATTTCTATGCTCCCGTGATCCCGAGCGGATGCGAATCCGCGCCGGGGTTAAGGCGGCCCGTCTCGAAATTGAGCGCGGTCGCCAGGCACAACCATGCCAGATAGGGAAGCAACAGCGCTCCCGCCAGTGGGCGCACGCGCCACAAGGCCGCGATCGTCGCGACCAGCAGCACGGTCGTCACAATGATCAGCACGAGGGCGGCGTCGATCGCGTGCATCGCGAAGAAGTTCGGCGACCAGCACAAGTTGAGCAACAGCTGCAGCCCGAACAGCGCCAGGCCACGGCGGCGCGCGGGCGATGGCGGCGCATCCAGCACCACCGCCAGGGCAATTCCCATCATCGTGTAAAGCGTCGTCCACACCATACCGAACGCCCAGCCCGGCGGCTGGAAGCTCGGCTGGGCGAGCGCGGCATACCAGCTGTTGGTGAAGCCGCTGTTCGACAGGGCACCGCTCGCAAACCCGACGATCACGATTGCCGGGACGGTGACCGCTGCTTTCGTCCAGATCCCGCGATCATCGCGCGCCACCGTCGCCATTCAAGCCTCCTTGGTCGCGCCGAGCAGGAACTCGACATTGCCTTCCGGCCCGGTAATCGGACTGGCTTCGATGCCATGCACAGTCCAGCCCTGCGACGCTACCCACGCTATGGCCTCCTCGCACACCCGCTGGTGGATCAGCGGATCGCGGACGACGCCGCCCTTGCCGACTTCGCCGCGCCCGGCTTCGAACTGCGGCTTGACCAGCGCGACGAGGTGCGCGCCGGGTTTCGCGAGGGCGAGCGCGGGGCCGAGCACCTTGGCGAGGCTGATGAAACTCGCGTCGCACACGACGATGTCGATCGGGTCGGGGATGAGATCGCGGGTCAGCAGCTTGGCATTGGTCTGTTCGTGCACGACCACGCATGGGTCCTGGCGCAGTTTCCACGCCAATTGGTTGGTGCCGACGTCGATCGCGTAAACCTTCGCCGCGCCGCGCGACAGCAGGACATCGGTAAACCCGCCGGTCGACGAACCGACATCGAGCCCGATCGAGCCGGTCACGTCCAAGCCGAAATGGCTCAGCCCATGATCGAGCTTGACCCCGCCGCGCGACACCCACGGATGATCGCGCCCCTTGACGGTCAGCACCGCGTCCTCGGCCAGCAGGTCGCCCGCCTTCGCCACCCGCCGGTCGCCGACGAACACATTCCCCGCCAAAATCAACGCCTGCCCCCGCGTCCGGCTCTCTGCGAGACCTTGCGATACGAGCAGCTGATCGGCGCGGGTTTTAGCCATTTTCATTGACTTCCATCGGTAGCGCGCTACCTTTGCATCATGACGGAAGCAAGCCCCGAGCGGCAGGACAAGTTCCGCGCCTATCGCGCGAAGAAGAAGGCGCAGGGCCTACGCGAAGTGCGGGTGTGGGTGCCGGACACGAGAACGCCGGGATTCCAGGAGGCGATCGATCGCGCTTGTCGGGCGATCAATGCCTCCGAAGACAGCCGCCGTGTCCAAAGAGAGATCGACGCGATGACGGCCGAACTTTGGGCGGATATGGATTGAATCGCGGCGAACTATTCTCAGCTGTTTTGGCAAGAGAGTTCGGCAAGCCTCGTCCGGTCGTGATCGTTCAAAACGATTTGGCGCGCGTGTCGCAGACCATAATCGTTTGTCCGTTGACAAGTAACTTGATCGACGCCGCTGCGCCATTTCGCGTTCGTATCGTGCAAACATCCGAAAATGGCCTGATGCAAAATTCCGACGTCATGTGTGACAAAATCACAGCCGCTGACGCAAGCCGCATCGGAGAACGGATTGGATCTTTGACGAGAGAACAGATGCAGCAAGTTGCCGAACGGCTGATCGTCAGTCTGGCACTGGCCGATTAGGCGCTAACGCCCTCCGCGACCTCGACCCCCACGCTATTCCGCCGCAGCGCCTTCAGTACCGTCTCGACGATATGCGGCGCATTCAGGCCGGCGGTATCATATTGTTTCATCGGATTATCCTGATCCTGAAACACATCCGGCAGCCGCATCGTGCGCAACTTCAGGCCCGCGTCGATCAGCCCCTCGTCGCTGGCCAGCGTCAGGACGTGCGCGCCGAAGCCGCCGACCGCGGCCTCCTCGACCGTCACCGCGACCTCGTGAGTCGTCAGCAGTCGCCGGATCAGCTCCTCGTCGAGCGGCTTGGCGAAGCGCAGGTCGGCGACCGTCGTTGAAAGCCCCATCGTCTCAAGCTGCTCGGCGGCCTTTTCAGCCTCCTCCAACCGCGTCCCGAGCGACAGGATCGCGACGCTCTTGCCCTCGCGAACCACCCGCCCCTTGCCGATCTCGAGCAGCTCCGGCACCTCGGGCAACGCCACGCCGCGCCCCTCGCCGCGCGGATAACGCACCGCGCTCGGCCCGCTATCGTGCAGCGCCATCGTGTGGACCATATGGGCGAGTTCCGCCTCGTCCGCCGCCGCCATCACCACCATGTTCGGCAAGGTGCATAGATAGGCCAGATCGAACGCCCCGGCATGTGTGCAACCATCCGCGCCAACCAGTCCCGCCCGGTCGATCGCGAACCGCACCGGCAAATTCTGGATCGCGACGTCATGGACCAGCTGGTCGTACGCCCGCTGCAAAAACGTCGAGTAAATCGCGCAGAACGGGCGATAGCCCTGCGCAGCCAATCCGGCCGCAAAGGTCACCGCATGCTGTTCGGCGATGCCGACGTCGAACGTCCGCTCGGGGAACTCGGCCTGGAACTTGTCGAGGCCGGTGCCCGACGGCATCGCCGCCGTGATCGCCACGATCTTGTCGTCGCGCCGGGCTTCGTCCGTCAGCGCCTTGGCGAACACTGCCGTGTAGCTCGGCGGCCCGCCGCCCGGGCCCTTGTCCTGCCTGCCAGAGACGACGTCGAACTTGACCACGCCGTGATATTTGTCGGCGGCATCCTCCGCCGGGGCATAGCCCTTGCCTTTCCGGGTCACGACATGAACCAGCATTGGTCCTTCGTCGGTGTCGCGGACATTCTCGAGGATCTCGACCAGCCCCTTGACGTCGTGGCCGTCCACCGGCCCGACATAATAAAAGCCCAATTCTTCAAACAGGGTCCCGCCGGTCGCCATGCCGCGGGCGAATTCCTCGGCCTTGCGCGCGGCAGATTCGACCGGCTTCGGCATGCGACGAAACACCCTCCGGGCAAAATCGCGCACCGTCAGATATGTCCCCGACGACACCAGTCGCGCAAGGTGGTGCGACAGGCTGCCCACCGGCGGCGCGATCGACATGTCATTGTCGTTGAGAATGACGATCAAGCGGTTGCCGGCCGCCTGGGCGTTGTTCATCGCCTCATAGGCCATGCCCGCGCTCATCGCCCCGTCGCCGATCACCGCGATCGCGCGGCCCGGTTGCCCGGCCAGCTTGTTGGCGACCGCAAAGCCGATCGCCGCCGAAATGGAGGTCGACGAATGCGCCGCGCCGAACGGGTCGTACTCGCTCTCGGACCGCTTGGTGAAGCCGCTCAGCCCGCCCGGCTGGCGCAATGTGCGAATACGCTGGCGCCGCCCGGTGACGATCTTGTGCGGATAGGCCTGGTGGCCGACGTCCCAGATCAGCGTATCGCGCGGCGTATCGAACACATGATGAAGCGCGACCGTCAGTTCGACCACGCCCAGCCCTGCGCCGAGATGCCCGCCGGTCACCGACACGGCGGAAATCATCTCTTGACGAAGTTCGTCGGAGAGTTGTGCAAGCTCGCTCTTCGGCAGCGCGCGAATATCAGCCGGCGATTGGATGGTGTCGAGCAGCGGGGTTTGGGGGCGGTCAGACATTCGTTCACTCTAACCGTTCTGCACGTTGAGGAATAGCCTCAGCCGCAGGTGCCACATTTGCCGCGCACTTCGACGATCGGCCGCGTCGGAGCGAAGCCGGCGCTGGTGGCCGCCTCGCGCACTCCGCTGGTGATGCGGTCGTCGTCGATATGGGTGATCTGCCCGCAATCGTCGCAGATCAGGAAGATGCAGTCATGAAGGCATCCGGGATGGGCATTGGCGACATAGGCGTTGGCGCTTTCGACCCGCATCGCCAGGTTCGATGCCACGAACAGGTCGAGGATTCGATACACGCTGTTGGCGGCGACGCGGCGGCCCTGCGACGTCGATACCGCCTCGGCGATGTCATAGGCCGACGCCGGCTTGTCGAACCCGGCCAGCGCGTCGAACACCGCCGCCCGCATTCCGGTCCACTGCTCGCCGTTGGTCGTCAGCCGCTCGCGCGCCGCCGCCGTGAGCGATTCGCCCTCGTGAAGATGATGATCGTGCCGGCCCATGCGGGGGGAGATAAGCCTCCGCACGCGCGGCGGCAAGAAGCGCTACTCGGCGGCGATCCCGTTGAGGCGATGCCCGAGCGCGAGGATGAGCACGCCGGTCATGGTGTAAAGCGCCTCGGCCCCGCCATGATCCATCGTCAGCGCGCCGGACATCACGCCCAGGCCCAGCCCGCCGACCGCGCTCGGCATCATGAAGCCGTGCTCGATGACCCCGCGTCCCAGAGCGACGGCACCGATGATCATCGCGATGGTCAGGCCGACCTCGTGGATCAGCGGTGAGCCGAGCACGCTGCCAGCCGATGCGACGATCGCCACCAGCACCGTCGTTGCGACGCAATGCACCAGGCATAACCCCGACATGGTGATGGCGAACCGGTCCAGCCGATGAGTCGGTTGCGGGGCAGCGAGCGAGATCATGCTGGTCATGATATAGCGATACATATGGTGCGATACAATATCACATCGCAACGATGGCCAACGCTTGTCTCGCCCCCTCGGTAAAGGCATAGGCCGCGCCGATGGCTACCGCCCTTCCCGCCGTGATGAGTCGTGCCGCAGCCGCGCAGGCCCGCCCGTCCGTGATCGCCCGCTGGCTGATCGCCATCGCCGCGCTGGTGTTCGCGATGATCGTCGTCGGCGGGATTACCCGGCTGACCGAGAGCGGGCTGTCGATTACCGAGTGGAAGCCGGTCAGCGGCACACTTCCCCCACTCAGCCAGGCCGACTGGACCGCCGAGTTCGACCGCTATCAGGCGACGCCGCAATATCAGCAGGTCAGCGGCCCGGCGGGCATGACGCTCGGTGACTTTCAGTTCATCTATTTGTGGGAGTGGGTGCATCGCCTGATCGGCCGCCTGATCGGTGTCGCCTTCGCGCTTCCCCTGTTATGGTTCGCGGCGCGGCGAGCGATTCCGCGCGGCTATGGCTGGCGGCTGGCGGCGCTGTTCGCGCTCGGCGGGTTCCAAGGCGCGCTCGGCTGGTACATGGTTCAGTCGGGGCTGGTGAACCGCACCGAGGTCAGCCACTTCCGCCTCTCCGCCCATTTGTTGAGTGCTTTGTTGATCTTCAGCGGCTGCATCTGGACCGCGCTCGATCTTCGCTTTCTTGCGCACACGGGCGAGGATCGCCCTGCCCGCCTCACCGGCTTCGCCATCGCGGCACTCGCAGCGCTCGGCATCCAACTGCTGCTCGGCGCCTGGGTCGCTGGGCTTCGCGCCGGGCAAGTCGCGAATACATGGCCGCTGATGAACGACCGCTTCCTGCCCAACGGCATCGACTGGTCGAACGGCGCGTTGTTCGCCGTCACCCATGATCCCTTTCTGATCCATTTCCTTCATCGCTGGTGGGCGTGGTTCGTCGTCGGCCTGCTCGTCCTGTTTGCGCGACGCGTGAAGGCCGCCGGCGGCAAGCGCGCCTCGACCGCAATCCATGCCACGTTCGGCACCCAGATTCTGCTCGGCATCGCCACCGTCATGACCGGGGTCGCGCTGGCGCTTGCCGTTGCGCACCAGGCGGTCGGCGCGCTCCTTCTCGCCGCGACGGTGTGGGGCGCTCATGTCGTCGGCGGCAGGATGGTGCAGCACCGATGACCGATCCGACCTACACCCCGCCTGCGGTGTGGACCTGGGACAGCGAGAATGGCGGCGCCTTCGCCAACATCAACCGGCCGATCGCCGGCGCGACCCACGACGCGGTGCTGCCGGTCGGCAAGCACCCGTTCCAGTTTTACTCGCTGGCGACGCCCAACGGGGTCAAGGTCACCATCCTGTTCGAAGAACTGCTCGCGGCCGGCCATGTCGGCGCCGAATATGACGCCTGGCTGATCGATATTCGCCAAGGGGATCAATTCGGTAGCGGCTTCGTAGCGGTCAATCCAAACTCGAAGATTCCCGCGCTGGTCGACCGCAGCGGACCCGAACCGATCCGCCTGTTCGAATCCGGTGCCATGCTGATTCACCTCGCCGAGAAGTTCGGCGCCTTTATGCCCAGCGGCGCGGGGCGGGCGGAAACCCTGTCATGGCTGATGTGGCAGATGGGCAGCGCGCCGTTCCTCGGCGGCGGTTTCGGCCATTTTTTCGCTTATGCCCCGGCGAAGTTCGAATATGCGATCAACCGCTTCACCATGGAGGCCAAGCGCCAGCTCGACGTACTCGACCGGCGGCTGGCGGAGAGCGAGCATATTGCCGGCCCCGACTACAGCATCGCCGACATGGCGATCTGGGCGTGGTACGGTCAGGTCGCGCTCGGCGAGGTCTATGTCTCTGCGGACTATGACGCCGCCACCTTCCTCGGCGTTAAGGATTATCGGCACCTTCAGCGCTGGGCGATTGCGATCGCCGGTCGACCCGCGGTCAGGCGCGGCACGATGGTCAATCGCGCCATGGGCGACCCGGCCCGGCAACTGCGCGAGCGGCACGACGCGAGCGATTTCGAGCTCCGTACGCAGGACAAATTAGAGCCTGTCGAAGCATAGGGTATTATTTTACCCGCCCCAAACTGCCCTGATTTGCTTGACTTTACGGGCCTCCGCCAGCATTAGCCCGCTCGACGGCGCACCCCTGGGTTGCGCCTTTACTCATTAGAGAGGTCGTTCGCCATGAAGGCGTTGATGAAGACCACGAAGTCGGCCAAGCCGCACGAGGTGGAGAAGAAATGGCATCTGATCGATGCCGAGGGACTGGTCGTCGGGCGTCTCGCCTCGATCGTCGCCAACATCCTGCGCGGGAAGCACAAACCGAGCTACACCCCGCACGTCGATTGCGGTGACCATGTCGTCATCGTCAACGCCGGCAAGGTGCGCTTCACCGGCCGCAAGTTGCAGCAGAAGACCTATTACAAGCACACCGGCTATGTCGGCGGGATCAAGGAAGTGACCGCCGCCAAGATCCTCGACGGCCGCTTCCCCGAGCGCGTGCTCGAAAAGGCAGTCGAGCGGATGATCCCGCGCGGTCCTCTGGGCCGTGACCAGATGCGCGCGCTTCATCTCTATAACGGCACCGAGCATCCGCACGACGGCCAGCAGCCGGCAACTCTCGACGTGGCGGGCATGAACCGCAAGAACAAGGTGGGCGCCTGATGTCCGATAATCGCCAGTCCCTCGCCGACCTCGCCGCGCTGACCGGCCAGGCCGCTCCCGAGGCTCCCACTCCGGCTCCGGCTCTCGCTGCCGCCGAAAGCGATGCCGCTCCGACCGAGGCCGAGGCCGAGGCTCCCGTCTCGACCCAGGGTCCGCAGATCCAGGCCATCCTGCGCGAGCAGGAGCTCGACAAATATGGTCGCGCCTACGCCACCGGCCGCCGCAAGGACGCCGTGGCTCGCGTCTGGCTGAAGCCGGGCTCGGGCAAGATCACGATCAACCTGCGTGATCAGGAAGTCTATTTCGCTCGCCCGACGCTTCGTCTCGTCATCAACCAGCCGTTCGGAATCACCGATCGCGCCGGCCAGTTCGACGTGATCGCAACGGTCAAGGGTGGCGGCCTGTCGGGTCAGGCCGGCGCGGTGCTTCACGGCATCGCTCAGGCACTGAGCCGCTACGAGCCGACGCTGCGCACCACGGTCAAGCGGGCCGGTTTCCTGACCTGCGACAGCCGCGTCGTCGAGCGCAAGAAATACGGCAAGGCCAAGGCCCGCAAGAGCTTCCAGTTCTCGAAGCGCTAAGCGTTTCGCAACATGCAAACCGAAAGGGCGGTCCGGATCATCTCCGGGTCGCCCTTTTCGTTTGGTCCTAGTCCATGTGGACCGGTGCTTCGTTGTTGGCACCGGATTTTTGCGGCCTCAGCAGCAGTACCAGCGGGATCGCGGCGAAGGTGACCCACATCATCAACTTGAAATCGTCGAGATAGGCGATGAAGGCGGCTTGGCGATTGACCTCGGCATCGACCATCGCGAGCGCGGACTGGGCAGTCAGCCCGATCTGCTCGATCATCGGCGACAGCATCGTCGGCGCATTCTGGTCGGTCAGATGAGCGCCGATATCGGCGTGCGAGACTTGTATGTTACGTGTCAGCTGGGCGGTGACGATCGAAATGCCAACCGACCCGCCGATGTTGCGCGATAGATTGAGCAAGCTCGCCGCCGCAGTCCGCAGCCGTGCTTCGAGCGTGGTGAAGGCCAGTGCCTGGATCGTCACGAACAGCATCCCGAGCCCAAGCCCCTGGACGATGCCGCTGACGACCACCGGCCGCGCGCCCTGGACCAGCGAAAAGCCGGTCATCATGTAAAGCGAGACGCCCATCAGCGCCATACCGAGCGCGACGAGGATCCTGAGGTCGACCTTTTGCGACAGGCGACCCACGGTCAGCATAGATATCAGCGTGCCGACCCCGCGCGGCATGGTCAGTTCGCCCGACTGAAGCACCGAATAACCATAGAGGCGTTGGAGCAGGGGCGGGAGCAGCGCGAGCCCGGCGAGGAGCAGCACGCCGGTGACCGCCATGAACAACATGCCGGTGGCGAAATTGCGGTCCTTGAACATGCCGCGTTCGAACAGCGGGTCGCGCGCGGTGATCGTATGGATGATGAACATCCAGAAGGCTGCGACGGTAAGGCCAAACTCGACAAGAATCTCGCTGCTCTCGAACCAATCGAGCTGCTGGCCGCGATCGAGCATCAGCTGCAGTGCGCCGAGCCCGAGGCCAATGAGGGCAAAGCCGAAAAGGTCGAACTTGCGCGGGTTGAGCTCGGTCCGGGGCATATAGCGAAGCAGCATCAGCATCGCGATCGCTCCGACCGGCAGGTTGACGAGGAACACCCAGCGCCAGTCGAAGCTGTCGGTCAGCCAGCCGCCGAGCAGCGGCCCGATGATCGGCCCGATCATGACCCCGCCGCCAAACAGCGCCATGGCCTGCGCGTGCTTCTCACGCGGATAGATGTCGAACAGCGTCGCCTGGCTGAGCGGAACGAGAAAGGCACCGCTGACCCCCTGGATCGCGCGAAAGGCGACCATTTCGGTCAAGGACTGGGCGATGGCGCAGAGGAAACTGGCGAAGGTGAAGCAGATCACGGCGATGACCAGCAG
>NZ_JANMWY010000102.1:0-2185 GCF_031380695.1 Sphingomonas sp.
CACATCCGCCGGGGCGGTCGAAATGACGCCGGTGCGCAGGTCCTTGACCAGCTGATAGGGCTGCAGGACGTAGCTGCGGATCTGGTGGCCCCAGCCGATGTCGGTCTTGGCCGCCTCGGTCTTGTTGCTCTCGGCCTCGCGCCGCTGAAGCTCGGCTTCGTAGAGCCGCGCCTTGAGCTGCTTCATCGCCTCGGCCTTGTTCTTGTGCTGGCTGCGCTGGTTCTGGCACTGGACGACGATGTTGGTCGGCAGATGGGTGATGCGAACCGCGCTGTCGGTGGTGTTGACGTGCTGGCCGCCCGCGCCGCTCGCCCGAAACGTGTCGATCTTGAGGTCGCTCTCGTTAATCTCGATGTCGATGTCGTCGTCGACCTCGGGATAGACCCATACGCTGGCGAAGCTGGTGTGGCGGCGGGCGGCGCTGTCATAGGGGCTGATGCGGACCAGGCGGTGGACGCCGCTTTCGGTCTTGGCATAGCCATAGGCGTTCTCGCCCTTGACCAGCAGCGTCGCCGACTTGATCCCGGCCTGCTCGCCCGAGTGGAAGTCGACCAGCTCGACCTTCATCCCGTGGCGTTCGGCCCAGCGCGAGTACATGCGTTGCAGCATCCCCGCCCAGTCCTGGCTCTCGGTCCCGCCGGCGCCGGCGTTGACCTCGATATAGCTGTTGTTGGCGTCGGCCTCGCCCGCCAGCAGCGCGGCGACCTTGTCACGTTCCGAGCTTTCCGCGAGATCGGCGAGTGCCCTCACTGCATCGTCGACCAGGCCGACATCGCCCTCGGCCTCGGCCATCTCCATCAGCTCGACCGTGTCGGTCAGCTCGGTCTCGATCTTGCGCGTGGCGGCGATCGCCTCGTCGAGGCGGCGGCGCTCGCGCATCACCTCCTGCGCCGCCTTGGGATTGTCCCACAGCGTCGGATCCTCGACCTTCGCGTTCAACTCGTCGAGCCGGCGATGTGCGCGATCCCAATCGAGGAAGCGGCGCAGCAGCGCGGTGGCGGCGTTGATCTGATCGACGTGGGCTTGCGCTTCGGCGCGCATGGGGTGTTCCTCGGAAGAGCGGTCGTGCCAGCGGCCTAGTAGATGCCGCCCTGCCGTTGCAAGAAATCGTCGGCGGCGGGCTTGGGCTTCGGCTTGGCCTTGGGCGGCGCACGGCGAGCGGTCGCAGTTGCTGCCAGACCGGCCGTGCCCTCGACCCCGGCTTCGCCCTGGGCCAGTTCGTCGCCCCGACGATAGGTCCGGCGCGGCTCGGTTTCGGGCTGGAACGCTTCCCAGATGACCGCCGACTTGGGGTCCTCGGTGGTCGGGAAGGTGCCGAACACGCGCTTGCCGGTGATGCGGTCGATGCGCACCATGCGGATGCCCGGCGGGGCGAGGAACGGCACTGGCGGTAGGCCGGCGAACGCCTTGGTCGCGAATTGCTTGAAGATTGGTGCCGCAATGCGTCCGCCCTGGGCATAGCCGCCCAGGCTGCGCGGTTGGTCGTAGCCGAGATAGACGCCGCCGACGACTTCGGGGGTGCCGCCGACGAACCAGACATTGGTCGGGCCGGAGGTCGTCCCGGTCTTGCCGAACATCGGCCGGTTGAGGTCGCGCAGCGTGGTCGCGGTGCCGCGCTCGATCACGCCTTCCATGATATGGACCATCTGATAGGCGGCCTGCGGATTGAGCAACTGGCGCTGATTGGCGGGCGGGCGCGGCATCGGCTTGCCGTCCCAATCGGCGGCGCTGCAATTGCCCATCAACTCGCAGCGATTGTCGGTGCGATAGATCAGCTTGCCGTTGCGGTCTTCGACATAGTCGATCAGCGTCGGCTTGACCTGTTTCCCGCCGTTGGCGAGGATGGCGTAGGCGTTGACCAGCTGCGCCACGGTGACGTCGCCCGCCCCCAGCGCGATCGACAGATAGGTCGGGAAGCGGCCCTTGCCGACGCCCAGCTTGGCGGCGGTCTCGACGACCTTGTCCATGCCGGTCTGCGATGCGGCGCGGACAGTCATCAGGTTGCGCGACTGCTCGACGCCCCACCGCATCGTCTTGGGACCGGCATAGCTCGCGTCAAAATTCTTGAAACATTTATTGCCCAGGCCCGCGCCCTGATAAACGCAGAACGGCGCGTCGACGAGGATCGTTGCCGGGGTCAGGCCATTCTCCACCGCGGTTTCATAGACGATCGGCTTGAACGCCG
>NZ_JANMWY010000137.1:0-8377 GCF_031380695.1 Sphingomonas sp.
CCGTTGCATTGGCCGTGATCACCGGCGCCGACGCCATGAACATCGAGGTGAAGCTCAATGTTTTCTGCATCTGAAGCTGGACCGAAACGCTGTTGTTCCAGTTGGCGCCATTCGCCGGATAGCCAATGACTGCTGGGCCGAGCAGCGCATATTTCGTTTGATTGTTCTTGGTGATGTCGGCGTTGACCTGGGCCGTCACATCCTGACTGGCGACCTTGGCGTAGACGCCGGCGAGCGCGGCGGAGTCCGCCGTGCGCTGCAGCTGTCGCTTCCACAGCACCCACTGGATGGAATCGCTGGCGAGGCCGGCCGCACCGACCAACATCGGCAAGGCAGCCGCCCCGATCAGCAAGGCGTTGCCGCGCTTGTTGGTCCACAGCGATCGCATGAACTTAAGCATTCGCTTTCCCCGACATACCTGTCTCTCGGCCTCTGATAGCTGCCGCAAGGTAAGGGAAAGGTGCAGCAGATTGGTTAAGGCTTGGTAACGGTCCCTGGTCGAGACGCTTGAAGCCTTACCGTGCTATATCTATAATACACTGAAAGCCGCTTGCGCGGTGCGGGTGGAGTGTCCACCTTCTGGCGCGACGACGAAATTTGAGGTGAGGGAATGGCGAGCGACCCGACGACGACCGCGGCAACGGCAACCAAGCTCACACTGGATCCGCCCGCCGCACTGCAGCCGCTGGCGATGCAGGAAGCCGCCGGGCTGGTGCCGCTCAAGAGCGAGGAGACCAGCGAGCTCGACGGACGGGTTGCCAAATATGTCGACGAACTCGCCGCGCTCGACAGCAACAGTCCCGAATTCGGCAAGAAGGTCGATCAGCTGACGTCGATGGGCCGCAAGGAAATTGCCGACGCCGCCGGCGCGTCGAACCGCTTCCTCGACCGGCCGGTAAAGGCGATCGACAGCGACAGCGGGATCGGCGCCGACCTGACCGAGCTGCGCCGCACGGTCGAGGCGCTCGACCCCAAGGAAGCCAGCAAGGGTCGCAAGCTGCTCGGCATCATCCCGTTCGGTAACAAGGTGAACCATTATTTCGACAAATATCGCAGCTCGCAAAGCCATATCTCGAAAATCCTGAACAGCCTGGCCAACGGCAAGGACGAATTGCTGATGGATAATGCTGCGATCGACACCGAGCGCGCCGGGCTGTGGAAGACGATGCATCGGCTCGAGCAGATGATCCACATCTCGAAGAGCCTCGACGGCAAGCTGGAAGCCAAGGCCAACGACCTCGACGCGACCGACCCGGCCAAGGCCAAGGCAATCCGCGAGACGGCGCTGTTCTACACGCGCCAGCGTACGACCGACCTGCTGACCCAGATGGCGGTCAGCGTGCAGGGTTATCTCGCGCTCGATCTGGTCAAGAAGAATAATGTCGAGCTGGTGAAGGGCGTCGACCGCGCATCGACCACGACCGTGTCGGCGCTGCGCACGGCAGTGACGGTGGCGCAGGCGATGACCAACCAGAAACTGGTGCTGGAGCAGGTCACCGCGCTCAACACGACCACCGCCAACATGATCGATTCGACCGGCGAGATGCTCCGCACCCAGACCGGCGCGATCCATGCCCAGGCGGCGGCATCGACCATCCCGCTGGAGACGCTGCAGCGCGCCTTCCAGAATATCTATGACACGATGGACCAGATCGACCGGTTCAAGGTCGAGGCGCTGGCTAATATGAAGGTGACCGTCGACACGCTCGGCAACGAAGTCGCAAAGTCGAAGGGCTATATCGCGCGGGCCGAGGGCGTGAACCAGGGCAAGCTGGAGAATGGCACCTCGCCGCTGACTCCGATCGAGGCGAAGTGAGCCGATGACCACCGACCGGGTCGAAAAGGCGATCGCGCGGTTCGATCGCGTGACGCAAGCGCTCGACGCGCGCGCCGGGACCGGCGGCGACGCAGCGCGGCGCGAGCGGCAGCGGCTCAACGCCGGGCTGGGGCGGACAGCGGCACGGGTCGGTGCGGCAATCGTGGCGGTGGGCGTGCTGACGATCATCGTCGGCATAGTGATGCCGATCGGCATGTTCGGATTTCTTGCCGCCGTCGCGTTGGCGGTCGGGCTGGCAGCGCTGCTGATCGCGCTGCCGGTGCGCGATGCGGTTACCCTGCCGTCGGTCACGCCCGACCTTGCCAACGGGCCGATGGTCGACCGCTTCGACAGCTATCTGTTCCGCAGCCGCAAGGCGCTGCCCGCTCCGGCACAAGCCGAGATCGACCGGATCAGCGGCCTCTTGCCGCGTCTCAAGGAGGTGCTGGCCCGGGTCGAGACGCTCGATCCGGCGGCGCAGGACGCGCGGCGGCTGATGTCGCTCCATCTGCCCGGTCTGGTCGACCGCTACGTCAATGTTCCGGCCGCCTATCGCGCCGAAGTCGATGGTGAGGGCGTGACGCTGGACCAGCGGCTGCTCGATGGGCTGGCGGCCGGGCGGACCAAGCTCGATGAGGTGGCTGCTGCTCTGGCGCGCGGTGACGTGGCGGCCTTCGAGACGCAGGGCCGCTTTATCCAGTCGCGCTATGGCGAGGCCAATCCGGCGGGTGATCCGCCCGCCTAATAGCCCATTAGCGCGAGGACTTCCCGCCGCGACCGATTGTCGTCGCGGAAGCAGCCCATGATCCGGCTCGTGGTCATCATTACGCCAGGCGTGTTGACCCCACGCGCGCTCATGCAGGCGTGGCTGGCCTCGATCACCACCGCGACGCCGAGCGGATGGAGATGCTCCCAGATGCAGTCCGCGACCTCGGCCGTCAGCCGCTCCTGGACTTGAAGCCGCCGCGCGTACCCGTGTAGCACGCGCGCCAGCTTCGAGATGCCGACCACCCGGTCACGGGGCAAGTAAGCGATTGCCGCCGTGCCGATGATCGGCGCCATGTGATGCTCGCAATGCGACTGGAACGGGATATCCTTCAGCAGGACGATCTCGTCATAGCCGCCGACCTCCTCGAAGGTGCGGTGGAGGTGAACGGCGGGATCCTCGCCATAACCGCGCGCATATTCCTTCCACGCGCGCGCGACCCGGTTGGGGGTATCGACCAGGCCCTCGCGCGTCGGATCGTCGCCGGCCCAGAGAATCAGCGTCCGTACCGCGTCGGCGACCTCGTCCGGCACCGCAATCTTGGGCGGCGAGCGGACCAGGTCCCCGTCGTCGGGCGAGGCGCTCAAATCTCGTACTCCGGCCAGGCGGCGGGGTCGGCCGAACCGGCACGACGATGATTCATGTGCTCACCCAGCGACCGCACCGTCCGCCCGGCGGTCTCGGTGAACCAGCCCGGCACCAGCGCATGGACCAGGCAGGCGGCGCCGGCGACGATCATGGTGGCACCGATCAACAGCGCGCCGCGCCCATGCGTCGCCCAGCTCATGCCGAGCTCGCGCGGGTGGCGGGCGAACATCTCGTCGGCCAGTCCGCCGACGGCATAATCGCGGGGTTGATCGGTGATTATGTCCATCGCCCTTCGCCCTTCTGTTTCTGGTGGCCCCGGAGAGACTCGAACCCCCGACCTTCGGTTTAGGAAACCGCTGCTCTATCCTGCTGAGCTACGGAGCCATTTGCCCCCGATAGGGTGCGAACGTGCCCGAATCAAATGGCAGGAATGGGGCGGCGATGGGCCAACGCAGGAACCCGCCCGCGCACCTCGGCGATGCGCGCCAGATCGATCTCGGCGAAGGCCAGGTGCGGCGTGTCGCCCTCGCCCATGTCGAGCAATGTTTCGCCCCACGGATCGACGACCAGGCTGTGGCCATAGGTACGTCGCCCGTCTTCATGATGCCCGCCCTGTGCCGCCGCGACGACGAACAGTCCCGCCTCGATCGCCCGCGCGCGGAGCAATATGTGCCAGTGCGCCTTGCCGGTCGGGACGGTGAAGGCGGCCGGAATGACGATCGTGTCTGCGCCCGCCTCGGCCAGCCGGGCGAACAGCGCGGGGAAGCGCAGGTCGTAGCAAATCGTCAGGCCGAGCGCCCCGACCGGCGTGCCGGGAACCAGCGTGACCGCCTCGCCCGGGCGATAAGCCGCCGATTCGCGCCAGCGCTCGCCGGTCGGAAGGTCGACATCGAACAGATGGATCTTGTCGTAGCGCCCACGAATCTCGCCCGACGGATCGATGACGAAGCCGCGATTGGCGAAGCGGCCGGCCCCGGCCTGAAGCGCGAGCGAACCGAGGCTGATCCAGATCCCTTGCTTTGCGGCAGCCTCGCGCACCGCAGCCAGCGTGCGGTCGTCGGCTTCCGCGACGACATGCCCGCGCGCCCGCTCGCGATTGGCGTCGAGAAGGCCGGAGAGTTCGGGGGTGAACAGCATCGCCGCTCCGCCCGCCGTCGCCGTCGCAACCGCCGCGACCAGCGCGGCAGTGTTGGCGGCAGGATCAATCCCGCTCCGCGCCTGGTATAGCGCGACGCGTGGCATCAGGCGGCGAGCAGTTCGTCTAGCTTGCCGCGGCTTTCGAGTGCCATCAGATCGTCGCATCCACCGATATGCTGGCCGTCGATGAAGATTTGCGGGACGGTCGTGCGGCCGCCCGTGCGCTGGATCATTTCGGCCTTTTTCGGGCCGCCCATGTCGACCACATAATCCTCGTGCGCCACGCCCTTGCCGTCAAGCAGCTGGCGCGCGCGGATGCAGTAGGGGCAGGTCGTCTTCACATAGAGTTCCACTTTGGCCACGAAATACTCCTTGTCGTCGGGCGGTTCTAACGGTCGAATATAGGGGCACGCACCACCCGCGCCCAGCAAATCAGTTCGACCCGCGCCGCGCCGGCCCGTTTCAGGGCCCGGGCGCAGGCGTTTGCGGTGCTGCCGGTGGTCAGCACGTCGTCGACCAGGATGACGGTGCGGCCGGTGAGGTCGGACCCCCGCCGGGCGACGAACGCCCCCGCCACGATCCGCCGCCGCTGGCTGAAGCTCATGCCCTTCAGCGACGGGGTAGCGCGAGTTCGCTTGAGAAGACGCGGTGAGAGCGTGAGTTGCCGCATCCGCGCCATCTCGCGGGCGATCAGCAGCGACTGGTTGAAGCCTCGGCTGGCGACGCGGCGGCGGTGGAGGGGCACTGGCACGAGCAAAGCTTGCGGATCCACCGTCCCGAGCAGTGGCGACATGTAACGCGCCATTGCCTTGGCCAGCGCGACCTTGCGGCCATATTTGAGCCGAATCGCCAGCCCGCGCGAAATCTCGCCATAGGCGACGGCGGCGCGGGTCCGGACGATCCGTGGCGGCCGAGCGAGACAGCCCGCGCAGGTGCCGCTGTCGGTCGCCTCGAGCGGGATGCCGCAGGTGACGCAACCGCGCTCACCAAGAAAGTCGAGCGCGCTCCAGCACGGCGGGCAGAAACTGTGCAGCGTCGTGACGATTTCGCCACAGCCGGGGCAGCGCGGCGGCAGGACGAGGTCGAGCAGCCAGCGCCCGCCACGCCCGATGCCCGCCCCGATGGCCGTGCCCGCCAATGCAATCGTCATCGATCCTCCGCAGCCCCTTGTCGCGCGCAATGCGGCACCGCACAAGCGCGCGCCATGACCGGCCCGCTGTTCGACCATGCTCTCTTATCCCTTCGCCGCGCTCGCGCCACGCGCATCGGCGGGGGCGCATTCCTGGTTGAGCGAGCGTTCGACGACATGCTCGATCGCATCGGCATGGTGCAGCGACGTTTCGCCTCGGCGCTGATTTACGGCCACGCCGAACCATCTTGGCGGGAGCGGTTGCAGGCGGCGGGGATCGCCAATGTCGCGGTGGTCGAACCCGGCAGTGCAACACCCCTGCCCGATGCCGCCGACCTGTGCATCAGCATCGGCGCGCTCGATACCGCCGAGCCGCTGCCCGCCGTGCTCGCCGCGATTCGCCATGGGCTCGCCCCCGGCGCGCTGTTCATCGGTGCGTTCGTTGGCGGTGATTCCCTTCCCGCCCTGCGCAGCGCAATGCGCGCCGCCGACCTGGCCGGCGGCGCGGCGGCGGCGCATGTCCATCCACGCATCGACCCGCCGAGTTTCGCTGCGCTGCTCGCCGACGCCGGCTTCGCCATGCCGGTGGTCGACGTCGACCGGGTGCGGCTGCGCTATGCCGACTTGGGAGGGCTGGTTCGCGACCTGCGCGCGATGGGCGCGACCAATCGTTTACGCGAACGCCCGCGCACTCCGATCCTGCGACCCGGGCTCGCAGCCGCCCAGAGGGCCTTCGCGGCGCTCGCAAGCGATGGAAAGACGACAGAAACCGTGGAAATCCTGCATTTCGCAGGGTGGACTCCTGAAGCGATTGAGGAGTCTTATTGAAGGCTCACCGGCCATTAACCCCGCTTCGGATGAATTTTCTTAACCTTGCGGCTTTAGGTTTGGCAGCGTGGAAGTGGACCAGAGGAGGGTGGCGTGAAAGCTGTCCGAAGGATGTTGCGCATGCTCGTGACCGACGAGCGCGGCGCAACGGCGATTGAATATGGCCTGATCGCGGCGTTGATCGTCGTCGCGATGGTGGCAGCGCTGGGCTCGCTCGGCGGTGGCACGATGGGCATGTGGACGAAGATCAACAACGCGGTGCAGAACACCTGAGCCGAGCATCCGGGGCTGGACACCCCGGATCCCCGGCCCGGCACCTTCTAGCGGCGCGTGCCATAGACGATCAACTTGACCTTCGTTCCCGGTACCAGCCGTGACGAGGTCGAGAGATTATTGAGCGAAAGAAACCGCTCCAGCCGATAATCGCGGTAGGCCATTCGGCCCGCCAGCGATTGCAGCGTGTCGCCCGCGCGCACCGTCGCGACATCGATGACCCGCGGCCGCACTGCCGCCGCCTCGGCCGGCGTGATCCGTCGCAGCGACCCAACCATCTGCTGGAACGGGCCGATCCCCTGCCCGCCCTGAGTCAGCATGATGAAGTGATAGGCGCTCGTCGGACTCCATTCATAGGCGAAGATGCTCACGTCGACGACGCCCGAATCGGTCTGCGCGCGGCCGGTCGTGACCACCGCCGGGATGCCGTTGACCTGGGTACGCTGCAGCGGCCCCATCTGCACCTGCTGCTCGCCGCCCGTCAGTCCCTGGAGTACCTGGCCGACATACGCCTGCAGATCACCGTTATAGCGCCCGCCACCGAATTGCGCCTTGCCCGACGACCCGGCGATGGTCACCGCGTCGGTACCGTTCTGCATCTGGAAACCGACCGGGACGTCGAATCTCAGCCTGAGGTCGGGGTGGGTGAAGCTGGTCCCCTCGATCACCCCCTGCGCCGGATCGTCGTCGACCAATACACCGTCTAACTGCGCCAGAAAGGCATCGCGGTTACGCAGGCCGCGACCAACGCGCCCGGTCGCCTGCGCTAGCTGCTTCGCCTGGACCGAGCGGTTTTCCGACAGCGGGTGGGTGCTGGCCCATTCAGGGGTCGAACGCCCGGTCTTGCCCTGCACCCGCGCCTCCAGCGCCGACGACCGGGTCAGCGCGTCGAGCATCGTCGCCCCGGCGAGCGGATCATAGCCCGCCTGGGCGATGTAACCGATTCCGAGCTGATCGGCCTGATATTCCTGCGCGCGCGAGAATTTCAGCGTCGCCAGCTGACCATATTGCTGGATCCCCTGGCCGATCAGATTGCCGACCGCATTATTGCCGACGACCCCGCCCAGGATCGCGCCGAGCACACCGATGATTTGCGAACGTTGCGCGCTCTTCTGACGGGTGCGGCTATGGTCGGCCGCGACGTGACCGGTCTCGTGGCCCAGGACGAACGCCAGCTCGGCCTCGTCGCCCATCAGGCCCATCAGCTGGCGCGTGATGTAGACATAGCCGCCAGCGACCGAAAAGGCGTTCTCTACGGCCGAATTGAGCGTTGTGAAATGATAGACCTGGCCGGCGTTGGCAGTGCCGGAATAAGCGGACACACGGCGCCCGACATTGTCGACATAGGCGGCGCGCGGCCCGGTCATCGCCCCGCCGAACTCGGCGACGACCTGCTCGTGCTGCTTGGCCGCTTCGGCGACGTCGCTTTGCCTGAGTGTCCGAAGCTGAGCCAGCGCCGGCGTCGCGAGGACGGCGGCGGCGGTCAGCAGCATTATCGATTTGCGCATCATTCTCTCCCTGATCTCGTCGTAGGGAAGAATGGGTTCAACGCCATCCGGTTCCGTAACGATCAGCCGATGGCAAGGAACTTCGCCCGGCGCTGCGCGAGCAGCTCGTCGGGGGAGTGGCGTGCGCATCCGTCGAGCTCGTCGACCAGCACGGCCTTCAGCGCCTCGATCGCGCCTGCGGGATCGCGGTGCGCGCCGCCGAGTGGCTCGGTTACGATCCGGTCGACCACGCCGAGTGTTTTGAGGTCGGCGGCGGTGACCTTCATTGCCTCGGCCGCGTCCGCCGCCTTGTCCGCCGTGCGCCACAGGATCGACGCGCAGCCTTCGGGCGA
>NZ_JANMWY010000155.1:0-5412 GCF_031380695.1 Sphingomonas sp.
TCGCCGCCTGATAGGTGAAGGCAGTGGCAATCCAGTTCAGCCCGACGCAGAACTGCCCGAGCCCAAAGCCCCAGCCGGTCAGCATCGCCCCACGCAGGCTGTGCGCCCGCTCGACCAGCCCGCACAGCAACCCGAACGCGATGATCATCAGCGGCGCGAAGCCGAACGGCTGGAAGGCGAAGGCCGACACGGCGCCGCCGATCATGGCCACGATGAACCGCATTATTTGTCTGTCGCCACTACCGCTTCGGGCGCGTGCAGGCGCAGGCGGATCATCCGCTTTGCGTCCGCGTCGATCGATTCGAATCGCCAGCCAGACGAATGCTCGACCGACTCGCCCGGCGGCAGGATCCGTCCCGCCAGCAGGAATGCCAGTCCGCCGAGCGTGTCGATCTCGTCGTCCCCCTCGACCAGCCTTGCGTCGACCTTCTCGGCGATTTCCTCCAGCTCGGTCCGCGCATCGGCCTCCCACAACCCGTCCTCGAGCAGTACGAGGTGCGCCGACGACGCTTCCTCGTCATGCTCGTCCTCGATGTCGCCGACGATTTCCTCGACGACGTCCTCGATAGTGATCAGCCCCTCGGTCCCGCCGAACTCGTCGACGACGATCGCCAGATGGATGCGGTCGGTCCGCATCCGCGCGAGCAAGTCGAGCACGCCCATCGATTCGGGTACGAACAGCGGCGAGCGCAGCAGCCCCTCGATAGTCCGCGGCCGCCCCGGATTGGCCAGTGCGCCGAACACGTCCTTGATGTGGATCATGCCGACGACATCGTCGAGGTCATCGCCGGTGACCGGTAGGCGGCTATGCTCGGCTTCAGCGAAGGCGGCGACCAGCTCGGCGAAATTGAGCGTGTTGGGGACCGAGACGATGTCGCCGCGGGTGACCGCAACCTCGCCCGCGGTACGATCGCCGAAGTGGAGCAGGTTGCGCAGCATCTGCCGCTCGATCGACGACAGGTCGCCGCGCACCTCGGGCGAGGTCTCTGCCTCGTCGATCGCGTCCTCGATCTGGTCGCGCAGGCTGGTCTCGCCGTCGTCGCCGAAAATCAGCGCGCGCATTCCCCGCCACAGGCGCGACGGGCGTTCCTCGGGCTCCTGCGCCATCTAGCGATCGCCCGCGTAAGGATCGGCGATCCCGAGCCGGGCCAGCGCCCGCACTTCGCGCGCCTCCATCGCCTCGGCGGTCACATCGTCGCCATGATCATAGCCGAGCAAATGCAGCGTGCCATGGACCATCAGATGCGCGGCATGGTCGGCGATGGGCACGCGCTTTTCGGCCGCCTCCGTCGCGCAAACGCCTTGCGCCAGCACGATGTCGCCGAGCATTAGTTCGGGACTGTTGGCGTCGCCGATCACGCCGAGCTCGTCCGCCTCGGCGAGCGGAAAGGACAGGACGTTGGTCGCCTTGTCCTTGCCGCGCCATTCGGCATTCAGTGAGCGGACGGTGTCGTCCCCGGTCAGGCGCAGCGCGATTTCGACGCTGCGCTCGCTCGTCGCCAGCTGGGGAAAGGCGCTTTCGGCGACGGCGGCGGCGACGGCGCGCTCGGCGAGCGCCACCCAGCCGATCCTACTGTCCCACTCCGCGTCAGCCTCGACCGAAATGTCCAGCATCATGCGTCCCGACCCTCATAGGCCTCGACGATCCGCCCGACGAGCGGATGACGCACAACGTCCTTCGACGAGAAGCGGATCATCGACAGCTTGGGAATCCCCTCCAGCTTGACGACCGCATCGTTAAGCCCGGATTCGACCCCCCGCGGCAGATCGGTCTGGTTGGGATCACCGCAGATCACCATCCGGCTGCGCATGCCGAAGCGGGTCAGGAACATCTTCATCTGCTGCGGCGTGGTGTTCTGCGCCTCGTCGAGGATGATGAACGCATCGCTCAGCGTCCGCCCGCGCATGAACGCGATCGGCGCGATCTCGATCTCGCCCGACGCGATCCGACGCTCGACCTGCTCGGTCGGCAGCATGTCGTACAGCGCGTCGTAGAGTGGGCGGAGATAGGGATCGACCTTCTCCTTCATGTCGCCCGGCAGGAAGCCGAGGCGCTCGCCCGCCTCGACCGCCGGGCGCGACAGGATCAGCCGGTCGACCGTCCCGGCGATCAGCTGGCTGACCGCCTGCGCCACCGCAACATAGGTCTTGCCGGTGCCGGCCGGCCCCAACGCGAAGATCATGTCGTCGCGGGCGAGCGATTCCATATAGGCGGTTTGCACCGCCGAACGCGGCACGATCGTCTTCTTGCGCGTGCGGATCATGATCTGCGACGGCTGGGCGACGTCTGGGGCGATGATCCCGTCGAGCGCCGGCTGATTGGCCATGCCGATGATCGATTCGACCGCTGCGGCGTCGATGTCATGCCCCTGGTCGAGCCGGTTGTAGAGGCCGAGCAGGACATCGCGCGCGCGCGCCGCCGCATCGGGCTCGCCGTCGATCACCACGCGGTTGCCGCGCGCGGAAATGTTCACGCCCAGCCGCTGCTCGATCATCACCAAGTGGCGGTCGTAATCGCCGAACAGCGGGCCGAGCAGATAGGGTTGATCGAAGTCCAGTTCCAGCTTTGCGCGGCCGAAATTGTCCATGCTCGTCTCGGACAGGCTGGCGAGGTTGAGTTCGGGCTTGCGCGCCATCAGGCGGCGATCCGCTGGTGAATCAAGTCGCTGTGCTTTCGGTTGGTGTGGATTCGCGGCCCCATGTTCTATCGTAGATAGAGCGACGGCGGGGGGACGCAAGCGGGCGCATGGTTCAGGCGGCTTTTGCCGTCGCCAACACCCCGCCCAGGCTGTTGGGCAATGCGCTGACCGTGATCACCTCGATCATGTCGCCGATCTTCGCGTTGGTTTCCACGAACACCGACTGCAGCCACGGCGTCTTGCCGATCATCTGGCCGGGCAGGCGGCCCCTGCGGTCGATCAGGATGGTCGTCGCCTTGCCGACCGTCGCCCGGTTGAACGCGGTGCTATGCTCGGCGAGCCTCGCCTGGAGCCGCTGCAGCCGTTCGTCCATTACCGCCGCCGGCACCTGGTCGGACATGGTCGCCGCGGGCGTTCCGGGGCGCGGCGAATATTTGAAGCTGTAGGCCGCGGCATAGCGGACCGCATCGACGATCCGCAGCGTGTCGGCGAAATTCTCCTCGGTCTCGCCCGGAAAGCCGACGATGAAGTCGCCCGAAATGGCGATGTCTGGCCGCGCCGCGCGGACCTTGTCGATCGTGGCGAAATAGGACGCGACCGAATGGCTGCGGTTCATCGCCTTGAGGATGCGGTCGCTGCCCGACTGCACCGGCAGGTGGAGGTAGGGCATCAGCTTCGGCACATCGGCATGCGCGGCGATCAGCGCGTCGGTCATGTCGGTCGGGTGGCTGGTGGTATAGCGGATTCGCTCCAGCCCCTCGATCCCGGCGAGCGTCCGGATCAGCCCGTCGAGCCCCTGAGTCTCATTCGCCCAAGCGTTGACGTTCTGCCCCAGCAGCGTGATCTCGCGCGCCCCGCCGTCGACCAGCGCCCGCGCCTCGGTGACGATATCGCCTGCCGGGCGCGAAACCTCGGCACCGCGCGTGGAGGGCACGACGCAGTAGGTGCAGAATTTGTCGCACCCTTCCTGCACCGTCAGGAAGGCGCTCGGCCCGCTCCGCTGCCGCACCGGCAGGACATCGAACTTGCTGATCGCGGGCATGTCGGTGTCGACCGGCCTCTTGCCCCCGACGACCTCGGCGACCATCTCCGGCAGGCGGTGATAGGCTTGCGGGCCGACCACCAGGTCGATCATCTTCGACCGCCGTTTCGCCTCCTCGCCCTCGGCCTGTGCGACGCAGCCCGCCAGCGCGATGATCGGTTTGCTGCCGTCTGCGCGGCGCAGGCGGCCGACGTCGGAGTAAGCGCGGTCCGCCGCCTTCTCGCGGATGTGGCAGGTGTTGAGCACGACCAGGTCGGCATCCGCTCCCTCCGCCGCCGCGACCATGCCCTCGGCACCGAGCAA
The DNA here is from genome assembly GCF_031380695.1 of Sphingomonas sp. Taxonomy (GTDB): domain Bacteria; phylum Pseudomonadota; class Alphaproteobacteria; order Sphingomonadales; family Sphingomonadaceae; genus Sphingomicrobium. The sequence continues at coordinate 3,985 of NZ_JANMWY010000155.1, forward strand.
CTCGGCCATGCGCTCGCCGTCATAGACGTTCATCTGGCAGCCGAAGCTCTTGACGCGGAAGGACTTGGGGGAAGGGGTCATGGCGCGACCCTATAGGGCAGAGGGGACGATGTTTGAACCCAGCGCTTCTTCAATCGCCACCCTCGCATCGCGCGCCATCGCTTTGCGGTCCTCGCCCGGCGGGAGCGGGTCGAGGAGGCGGACCACGACCGGAAAAGTCCCGCGCCGCCCCAACAATCGGAGCGCATTGGCCTTGCCACTCTCGCCGTCGCTCCACCCCATCGCCACCCGCATCGCGCCATAGTCGATCGCCACCGGGCGTACGGTCGTGCCGGACGGGGCGGGGGCGACGGCGGCGAGGAGCGCGGGGCGGAACTGCAGCAGCGTCACCCCGTCGCCGGTCGTGCCCTCGGGAAACAGCGCCAGCGGCCGGTCGTCGGCCAGCGCCGCCGCAACCGATGCCGCCTGGTCATGCACCCCGCGCCGGTCCTGCCGCTCGATGTAGAGCGTGTCGTTCTGGTCGGCGAGCCAGCCCATCAACCGCTGGTCGCGCACCTCCGCTTTCGACACGAAGCGCGTGCCGGTTGCCCCCGCCATGACCAGGATGTCGAGCCAGCTGACATGATTGACGATCAGCAGGCAGTGCGGCTCGACTGGCGTTCCTGCCGTGCTCACCCGCGCCCCGCAAATGCGCGCGCACCCGCCAAGAAAGCGCGGCGGCCAGCGTGACCGGCCGAACAGCTTGCTCAGCAGATGCGGCGGAAGGCAGACCAGCAGGAGCAAGGCCAGCACGGCGACCCGCCCGACTGCCCGTACCCGCGACGGCTCAGTGATTGCGGTCGACCGCGACGCCGAACAATTCCATGCGGTGGTCGACGAGGCGGAAGCCGAGTTTCTCGGCGATCCGCCGCTGCAACGCTTCCAGTTCCTCGTCGACGAACTCGATCACCTTGCCGGTCTCGACGTCGATCAGATGGTCGTGATGTTCGTCCGACGCCGCTTCATAGCGCGAGCGGCCGTCACCGAACTCGTGCCGTTCGAGAATGCCGGCCTCCTCGAAGAGGCGGACGGTCCGATAGACGGTGGCGATCGAGATGCGGGGGTCGACTGCGGCGGCGCGGGCGTGGAGCGTCTCGACGTCGGGATGATCTTCGGAATCGCCCAGGATCTGGGCGATCACGCGCCGCTGGTCGGTGATGCGCAACCCCTTGGTCGCGCACAAAGCTTCGATGTCGATCCGGCGTTGCATCACTATCGATTAGGCTAGCGCGATGCGGCGGTCAAAGGGCAGGCGACGTCCTCCCCGCGAAATCATCACGGGGAGGATCATCGCAATCAACGCGCCTTGGCGGTCGTCGTCTTGCGGCGCTTGGTGCCAAGTCCGATCGACTTGGCGAGCATCCGACGCTGTTCGGCATAGTTGGGCGC
>NZ_JANMWY010000204.1:0-9991 GCF_031380695.1 Sphingomonas sp.
GAGTTTCACGGCGGCCAGAGGCTTTCGCAGGTAATGCTCAACGTTGCCGACTATCATTTCAAGCGCGGCCGCGATGGCTTCGAATGGGTCGGGCAAGGATGGTACGGCGGCGACATCGACCGCCTGTGGGTCAAGAGCGAAGGAGACGGAGAGTTTGGCGGCAGCGTCGGGCGAGCCGAACTCCAGACTCTCTACAGCCACGCTATCGGTCCCTATTTCAACCTTCAGGGCGGTGTGCGGTACGACTTCAAGCCGAACCCTTCGCGGACCTATGTGACGGTGAGTATCGCAGGCCTCGCTCCAGGCTTTTTCGACCTGGAGGCCGCGCTGTTCCTTTCGAACAGGGGTGGAGTGATGGCACGCGTCGAGGGCAGCTACGACCAGCGCATTACCCAACGCCTGATCCTGCAACCACGCGTCGAGATCAATCTCGCTGCACAGAACAGTCCCGCAATCCGCACTGGGGCGGGCCTGTCGGACGCCGAAGTCGGCGTGCGCCTACGCTATGACCTTCGCCGTGAATTTTCACCCTATGTCGGGGTTCAGTACAAGCGATCGTTCGGCGAAACCGGCGGTTATCTCAGGACGACTGGTGAGCGGCCCGGACGTTGGAGTATCGTGAGCGGGATCAGGGCATGGTTTTGAACATGGGCAGGACCGGGAAACGGTCATGGTCAAGGCCAATTTATCTCACTTAAAGGCCGTTTTTGTTAAGGGCTGGGCGTGGATTTCGCGACGCCCGGATCCGCGGTTGCCCAACCGCGTCATCTTTTGCCAGCGTTTTATGCTTCACAGCTGTAGATCGCGGCGCCGCCTGTCTCAGACTTTGCTTTCGCGGCTTCTGATCTTTCGACCTGGTCCGTAGGACTGGTTATGCCCGTTTCGGAGCGAGATACAAAACTACCTTAACGCGTCCTGCCCCAAAGTCTCGGTTCCTCTCTTGGAAGAGCCCGTGACCTTTGCCATTCAAATGAAACGACACTCTGTCCGGCTCGAGGAGCTTAAAACCCGGAGTCTGGTGGCGGCCGGCGTCATTCGGAATTGGGCTGCACGGCGACCCGTCGCCTGCCCTGCTCCTACCGCGCCCCACGGGTCAGCGCCGGCTACAGGCCGCTTCGATACAGCCGATGGTGTTGTTTCCGCATCGCATCCGTTTGCGCTGGCGATCGGATGAACCGCGACACGGTCAGACATTTCGCGGTTCATTTCCTGCTACCCGTCGCGGGGATCGTCGCCTGCTCGCTGGGCGCGCTTGTCGGCGGGATGCTGTGGCTGACCAGCCTGCAGAACCGCTTCGAGGGGATCAAGGAAAAGGAACGGGTCGCGGCCGCCTTTGCCAGCCGCCTCGAGGCGATGGATGCGACGATCAAGGTGTTTTCGGTGTGGGACGACGCGGTCAAGAATCTGGTCATCAAGCTCGACCGCAACTGGGCCGACGTCAACGAAAGCCAATATGTCTTCGATCAATATGGCTTTGAATCGACCTTCATCCTCGATCCGGCGGGGCGTCCCGTTTATGCCTACCTTAACGGCAAGCGAACCATCGCCGCCCCCGGCGCCATCCTGGGCGCGGGGTATCGGAGCGCCGCCGAGCGAGTTCTCTCGGCACGTTCGGCCAAGCGGATCGCGCTGACCGGACTGAGCCGCTCGTCGCGCGGACCGGTGATCTTCGGCATCTCGAAGATCATGCCGCATTCCACCACCATCGACACGAAGGGACTCGATCCCCGCTACCTTGTCATGGCCAAATTGATCGACCCCAAGCTGCTACACCAGTTGTCCGAAATTTCGAACCACGCGCGGCTGTCCTACGGTGCAGCGCCGCTACCCGGCCAGGGGAGCTGGTCGCTGAATAATGTCGACGGTCGCTCGATCGGTTTTCTCAATTGGCGGTCGGGCGAACCGGGTACGACGCTTCGCCGATCGTCCGAGCCGTGGCTCGCCGTCCTCATCCTTTTCGTCGTTACCTTGGCGGGGTCGGTGATCTTCTATGCCTGGCAAGGCACCAAGCAGCTGAGCGCAAGCGAAACTAAGGCTCTCCATCTGGCGAGCAGCGATGCGCTGACCGGATTGCCCAATCACCGCTATTTCATGTCCCATTTGCTCGAACTCAGCCGCCGGTCGAAGCCCTTTTCGCTGCTATATCTCGACTTAGACCGATTCAAGCAGATCAATGACACCTACGGCCACGGCGTCGGCGACAATGTCCTGTGCCGCACGGCCGAACGGCTGCAACGGGCGATTCCGACGGGAGCCTTTCTGGCGCGGCTCGGCGGTGACGAATTCGCCATCACTCTGAAGGATTCCCACTCTCATTCGCAACTTGAACTTATTGCCCGACGTATCGTCGCGGCGGTGCGCGAGCCATTTGAATTTGGCGGCGAGCCGGCCACGATAGGGGTCAGCATCGGCATCACCGAAAGCCAGCAGGGCGATCATGACGAAGTCATCCGTCATGCCGACACGGCCATGTATCTGGCCAAGGCCGAACGCGGCGATGGATGGCGTTTTTACGATCCCAGCCTCGATGAGGGGCGCAATGAACTCAAGCAGCTCGAGGCCGATCTGAAACGAGCCATCGCCACCAGCCAGATCTTCGTCGTATTCCAGCCGATCGTCGGTGCAAAAGATGGCCGCATCACTGCGGTCGAAGCGCTTGCGCGATGGACCCACCCCACTCGCGGGCCGATCTCGCCCGACGTCTTCATCCCGATGGCCGAGGAAAGCGGTCTGATCGTTGAACTCGGCCAGCATATCCTGCGGCTGGCGTGCACCGTCGCGCGCGACTGGCCGTTCGATCTCGCGGTCAATCTTTCGCCCGCGCAATTCTGGAACCGAAATTTGGTCGAGGAGGTCATAGCGACCTTGGCAGAATGCCGCTTCCCACCAGCGCGGCTCGAGTTCGAAATTACCGAAACCTATCTACTGCGTCGGCCGGACCAAGCTGCCGCAATTATCGATCAATTGCGGAGTCACGGAATACGCATCGCGCTCGACGACTTCGGCACCGGCTACGCGAGCATTGGCTATCTTCGCCGGTTTGCCCTCGACCTCGTCAAAATTGACCGCTCGCTGGTCGAAGCGGTCAGCCATGAAAGCTCGGCGATCAATGTTCTGGTGGCCATCATCTCGCTCTGCGGCGCGTTGAACCTGCCGATCCTTGCCGAAGGTGTCGAAAGCAAGGGGCTGGCGGATTTACTGACCGCATCGGGTTGCCACTATCTCCAAGGGTGGCACTTTGGCTACCCGATGTCGGCCGACGATATCTCCTCGCTGGCGCTTCGACTGAAGATCGCTGCCTGACACTGATTTCGAAGTAGCGCGGCATCCCGGAGCGGCAGCAGCGCAATGACGAGAAAATGTGCTCGCTTGCAGGGGCGACAGGCTCTGGTCGATCGGTGGCTGAATAAGGGCTGGGTCATTGAAATATGGTGGACGCACTTGGGCTCGAACCAAGGACCCGCTGATTAAGAGTCAGCTGCTCTACCAACTGAGCTATGCGTCCACTGCCGTTTCGGGCACTTGCCTTTTCGGGCTGCAACGATACGCGGTGACGTCATCGTGCGGCCGCGCCTCTAACAAGGCAGCGATCGCCGCGCAACCCATCACAGCCGCGACTGGGTCCGTTGTTGCCGCTCCAACGCCATCAGGATGCCGAGGCAGATCATGATCGTCATCACCGCCGACCCGCCGAAGCTGACGAGGGGCAGCGGCACACCGACTACCGGCGCCAGCCCCATGACCATCATCAGGTTGATCGTGACGTAGAAGAAGATCGTCATCGACAGTCCCGCCGCGGTCAGCTGGGCGAAGCGCGACTTGGCGTTGGCACTGACCCGCATACCCCAGCGGATGACCATCCCGAACGCCAGGATCAGCAGCACGCCGCCGACCAGCCCCCATTCCTCGGCCATCGTCGCGAAGACAAAGTCGGTGTGGCCCTCGGGCAGATAGTCGAGATGGCTCTGGCTGCCCTGGAGGAAGCCCTTGCCCCACAGTCCACCCGATCCGATCGCGATCTTCGACTGGCTGATGTGGTAGCCCGCGCCGAGCGGATCGCTCTCCGGATCGAGAAAGATGAAGACGCGCTTGCGCTGGTAATCGTGCATCATCGAGAAAGCGATCGGCGCCGCAGCGGCGAGGGCGAGCCCGCTGCCGACGAACAAAGTGAGCGGCAATCCCGCCAGGAACATCACTGTGATCCCGCACAGCACGACCATGATGCAGGTGCCCAGATCGGGCTGAACCAGGATCAGCGCGGCGGGGATGCCGAGCAGGGCGAGCGCCGGCCAGATCGCGCGCCATTTGCGGATCTCGCTGGCCGGGAGTAGCTCGTAAAAGCGCGCCAGCGTGAGGACGATGGCCGGCTTCATGAACTCCGACGGCTGGAGACGGAGCGGCCCTAGCTCGAGCCAGCGCTGCGCGCCCTTCTTGACCAGCCCGAGCGCCTCGACCCCGATGAGCATGATGACGATGACCGCGAAGATCGGGAAGGTCGCCGATTTGATCGTCGATTCCTTCAGCCACGACATTGAGATGGCGAGGGCGAGGAACATGAAGAAGACGATCGCCTGCTTGGTCGCCCAGGGATTCATCGCCCCGCCGGCCGCGGAATAGAGCACCACCAGCCCGAACGAGGCGATGCCGCTGACCATCATGATTAGGCTCCACGGCAGTTTTGCCAGTGGTTTGGGGATGATTGCCGAGCCGATCATGCCTTGGGTACGATCGGGGCGAGGCCATTGGCCTGGCGCCAGTCCGTAGTGCGCGCCGCGATGCGCTGGTCGAGCGGCCCGCCGATGCCCTGTTCGAACGTGTCGAGCGCGCCCAGCCCCTTCTTGCGGTCGAACATGTAGAGCAACGTGTCGCGGATGATCGGCGCGGCGACCTGCGATCCGAAGCCGCCATGCTCGATAACCGCAGCGGCGCAGTAACGCGGCTTTTCGACCGGCGCGAAGGCGACAAACAGCGAATGGTCGCGCATCTTCCAGTTGAGGCTCTCGTTCGATCGCACGCCGCCCGAGTTGCGTTCGGCCATGCTGATCCGCCGGACCTGGGCGGTGCCGGTCTTGCCCGCCATCTGCACATTGTCGAGCGGCAACCGCACCGCGCCGGCGGTGCCGACACTACTATTGACCACCCCGCCCATCGCTTGGCGGACGAACTCCAGATGTTCGGGCGTGACGTCGAGCGCGGGCGGGGCGGGGGGCGCCTGGCCCGCAATCAGCCGCGGCTGGATGACATGGCCGCTGGCGATACGCCCGGCCATCACCGCCAGCTGGAGCGGATTGACCAGCACATTGCCTTGGCCGATCGACATGTTGACCGTGTCATAGATCTCCCATTTGCGGTGTAAATGTTTCATCAGCCACTCGGGGTCGGGGACTGTGCCATAGCGCTGGCTGGCGAAGGGCAGGTCGAACTTTTCGCCAAAGCCCATCCGCCTCGCCATCGGCGCGATCACCTCGACCCCCGCGCGCCGCGCCATTTCATAAAAATATATGTCGCAACTCTTCATGATCGCGTCGCTCATCGCGACCGATCCGTGGCGCTTGTCACAATGGAAGATGGCGTTGCCGACGCGGTAGGAACCGGCGCAGAAGACATGCTCGCTCGGGTTGATCCCGGCCTGGAGCAGCGCGAGGCTCATCAGCGGCTTGATCGTCGATCCCGACGGGTAAAGGCTCTCGGTGACCTTGTCGACGAGCGGCAGATGATCGTTCTGCGACAGCATCTTCCACTCGTTGCCGCTGATCCCGTCGGAGAAAGTGTTGGGGTCGAACGACGGCATCGACGGCATGGCGAGGATGTCGCCGCTGGCCACGTCGAGCACCACCACCGAGCCGGACTGATCCCCGATCCGCCGCGCGGCAAATTGGTGGAGGTCGACGTCGACCGTGAGCTTGATCGATCCGCCGCTGCGGTCGGGCTTGGGATCGAGCTCCTTGACCAGCTTACCGCGCGCGGTGACCTCGACCCGCTGTCCGCCGGGCTGGCCGCGCAGGGTCATTTCCATCGTCTTCTCGAGCCCCTCCTTGCCGATCTTCACGCCCGGGATGATCAGCAGGGGGTTCTTGTTCTCGCGCTCATATTCCTTGACGTTGGCGGCGCCGACATAGCCAACCAACTGCCCGACGGTCGATCCGCCGGGATAGAAACGCGCAAAGCCGCGCGACGCCGCCACGCCCTGCAACTCGGGCAAATTCACGGTGATCGCGGCATAATCCTCATAGGCGATATTGTCGGCGACCGAGACCGGCTGGAACCCGCGCGCGGCGTCGAGCTCGGTGTTAATCCGGTCGATGTCGTCGGGTTGCAGCCTGAGCAGCCGGGTGAGGCCCTCGATGACTTTAGGCCGGTCGACAATCTGCTGCGGGATCAGGTCGACGCGAAAGCTCGACCGGTTGATTGCGATCGGCTTGCCGTTGCGATCGATGATCCAGCCGCGGCGCGGCGGTACCGGGATCAGCTGGACCCGGTTGCTCTCGCTCATCAACTCATACTTGGCGTTCTGCGCGATCGCCAGATAGGCCATCCGCCCGGCGAGCAGCGCCCCGAACGCCGCCTGAGCGCCGCCGACAAACATCATCCGCCGTGAAAAGCTCAGCCCTTGGTGAACCGCGGTAACCCGCTGCCACTTGCTCACCGCGCGGGTTTCCAGCGGCCCAGCCGCCAGCGGTCGAGCAGACCGACGATTCCACCGACCAGCGGGAAGGAGATGACCGATACGAAGATCGCCGGCACCATTGCGGCGAACGGCAGGCGGGCGCCGCTCCATGCCGCGATGCGCCACTCGAACCATTGGTCGAGCAAGATCAGCGCGGCCGCCAGCAGCCACTCGATCCAGTAATCGCGCCACATCGTGCGGCGATCAGCGAGGTCAAGCATGAGCATCACCGCGCTCCAAAGCGCAACCGACTGACCGATGGGTGAATCCGTCAACAGATCATTGGCGAGCCCGAGCGGCGCGGCCCACCACGCGGGCCAGGCGTCGGCGCGCAGCAGCCGCCAGCCGATCAGCATCAGGAAACCCAGGTTCGGCCCCCAGCCATTGGTGGCGACAATCGGCAGCAGGGCGGTCATCGAGGCAATGACGACACTGGCGGCGGGAATCAAATGCACCCCGGCGCGAGGGTGACCAGGCCCGATCTCGCCGGTCCGCTGCTGGAGCGCGGAGCGGACCATCAGCGCAAGACCTTCGGGATGCGCTTGGGCGGCGGCGGGGCAGGCGGTGTCGGCGGTGCCTGCTGCGCGGCGGGCTCGAACGGTCGCTCGACGATAGCGAAGCTGGCGCTGGCGGGATCGGCGAGCGGAACCGCGATCGCGCCATCGTCGTCGAGACGGATGATCCGCGCGACCGGGACCAGCGGTGGATAAAGCCCGCCAGTGCCCGACGTGACGATCAGGTCGCCCGGCTTGAACGGGTTGCGACCGACTTCGAGCGGGCGGACGTCGAGCGTGCCGTCGCCGCGCCCGCTGGCAATAACCGGTAGTCCGCCACGAAGGAGCCGGGCAGGGACGATATTGGCGCGGTCGCTGATCAACAGCACCCGGCTGGCAAAATGTCCGGCCTCGATCACGCGGCCGATCAAGCCGACGGCGGCGCGGACCGGCATGCCGATCTCCACCCCGTCACCGCTTCCCGCCGACAGCACTGCAAAGCGGCGCGGACTGGCATAGCTGGACCCGACGATGCGACCCGTTGCGACCGCCTCCCGCGTGCGTTCGCGCAACTGCAGTGCCGCCTTGAGCTGGGCGTTTTCGAGATGGATCGCCTTGGCCTCGACCATGCGCTGCAGCATCGCGGTATTTTCCCGCCGCAGCTCGCCGTTCTGGCGCGCGGCATCCCAATAGCCGCTGGCTCCGGTGACGATCCCTCCGACCGTCGTCGTCACCGCGCGCAGGCCGCCAGTAACGGGCGCGGTCGCATCGAGCGCCGCGCCGCGCACGGTTGCATAGCGTTCGGGTGCGACAAGCGAAAGCGCGAGCAGGATTAACCCGACGATCACTCCACCGACCGTCGCCAGCAGTCCGAAGAACAGGCCATATTGCGCGCGCCGCGACCAGCCGGGGCGCGACCCTGTCGGCGGCGCCACCGCCATCGTCGACTAAGCCGTCTGGAGGACGCCGCGGAACTGCTCTTCCTCGAGCGCCCGGCCGGTGCCCAGCGCGACGCAGGTCAGCGGATCCTCGGCGACCGTGACCGGCAGGCCGGTCTCGTCGCGCAACACTTCGTCGAGCCCCTGCAGCAACGCGCCGCCGCCGGTCAGGACGATGCCCTGGTCGCAGATGTCGGCGGCCAGTTCGGGCGCGGTATTCTCCAGCGCGATACGGACACCCTCGACGATCGTGCCGACCGGTTCGGATAGCGCCTCGGCGATCTGGCCCTGGTTGATCGAAATCTCCTTGGGCACGCCGTTGACCAGGTCGCGGCCCTTGATGTGCACCGTCTTGCCGATGCCGTCGACCGGCGGCTTGGCAATGCCGACCTCCTTCTTGATACGCTCGGCCGTCGCTTCGCCGATCAGGAGGTTGTGGTTGCGGCGGACGTAGGAGGAGATCGCCTCGTCCATCTTGTCGCCGCCAACCCGCACCGAGGTGGTGTAGGCCAGCCCGCGCAGCGACAACACCGCCACTTCGGTCGTGCCGCCACCGATGTCGACGACCATCGACCCGACCGGCTCGGTCACCGGCATATCAGCGCCGATCGCGGCAGCCATCGGCTCCTCGATCAGATAGACCGCGCTGGCGCCGGCGTTGGACGCGGCGTCCCGGATCGCGCGGCGTTCGACGCTGGTCGATCCCGACGGCACGCAGATCACGATTTCGGGGAAGCGCCAGGCGCGCATCTTGCCGCCGTGGACCTTGTGGATGAAGTGCTTGATCATCTGCTCGGCAACGTCGATGTCGGCGATGACCCCATCCCTCAGCGGCCGGATCGCCTCGATCTGATCAGGCGTCTTGCCCATCATCAGCTTCGCGTCGTTACCGACCGCCTTGACCCGCTTGACCCCGTTGATGGTCTCGATCGCCACCACCGACGGTTCGTTGAGGACGATACCCCGACCTCGCACATAGACCAATGTGTTGGCCGTGCCGAGGTCGATCGCCATGTCGTGCGACATCCATTTGAACCAGCGCGTCCAGAACATTCAAGGTCACTTTCGGTTGGTTGACGAGAAAGCGTAGGGCTCTTTCTCGCGGTTAATTCTTAGGGTGGTAAAGAGGAGGTGAATCCCAGAGAAATCAGCGCTTCGCGAGGTACCCCCGATTGGGCTAGGTATGCGGGCAATGTCAATAAGAAGGCTGCCCTCCGCGCTCATCGATCGCATCGCCGCGGGCGAGGTCGTCGAGCGTCCTGCGGCGGCGCTCAAGGAACTGGTCGAAAATGCGCTCGACGCCGGGGCGGGCAGCGTCGCCATCCGGCTGGCGGCGGGCGGGCTCGAGTTGGTCGAGGTGACCGATGACGGCTGCGGCATGAGTCCGTCCGAAATGAAGCTCTCGCTCGAACGCCATGCCACCTCGAAACTGCCCGACGACCATATCGAGCGGGTCGCCAGCTTCGGCTTTCGCGGCGAGGCGCTGCCGTCGATCGCCAGCGTCTCGCGGCTAACGATCGAGAGCCGCGAACGCGAATCCGATGGCTGGAAAATCGTCATCGATCATGGGGTTGCGGCGGGGGAAGGGCCGGCCGCATTGCCGCCCGGCACCCGCGTCCGGGTCGAGGGCCTGTTCGACAAGGTGCCCGCGCGCCGCAAGTTCCTCCGCTCCCCGCGCGCCGAATATGCCGCCTGTCTCGATGCGGTGAAGCGGCTCGCGCTGGCCCGCCCCGACGTTGCCTTCACCCTCGATCATGACGGTCGCCGCACGCTCGGCGTCCAGGCGAGCGCGGGACCGGCGCGGGTCGCGGCGCTGCTCGACCCGGGGCTGGAGCGGCACGGCGTCGGCATCGATCACCGCCGCGACGGCTTCCACCTCACCGGCGTGGTCA
>NZ_JANMWY010000231.1:0-9441 GCF_031380695.1 Sphingomonas sp.
GTGAGCTTCGTGCGGTCGAGATTGGCCTGCAGTCGTGCCAGACGACTTAGCTTGCGGTCGAGCGCGGTGACGGCGTGACCCGCGGCGGCGAGTTGCATCGTCTTGCCGCCAGGCGCGGCGCACAGTTCGAGGACAGTCCTAGCCGACGCCGGGATGAGGCGCGCGGGGAGCGAGGCGGCGAGGTCCTGCACCCACCAGTCGCCGTCGCCATAGCCGGGCAGTTCGGCAACATTCGACGACACTGCCAGCCGGGCGTGGCGAGTGCCGAGCGAGTTTGCGCCCGGGTAGGCCTTTGCCGCAGCATCATCCTTGAACGTCAGATCGAGCGGCGCGCGGCCGGCGATGGCGCGGCGCGCGGCCTCGACCATCGGCGTCCCCCATGCGCGGCGCCAGCGCTCCTCGACCTCGACCGGCAGGCGCGGGGCATCGAACGTATGCACGCCGCGACGCAGAAGCGTGCCGAGCACGCCATGGACCAGTCGTCGCGGACCACCGTCGACTAGCGGCAGTGCGGTCGCGACCACGGCATGGTCGGGCGTACCGAGCCCGATCTTCTGCGCCAGCGCCAGCCGCAGCACCATCCGCGCCTTGGCATCGTCGGCGAGGCGCAGGCGGGTCGCGCTGTCGATCATCAGATCGATGTCGGGCAGGCGGCGGAAGGTTTCGCCGGCAATCGCCAGCGCAAGTGCCTGATCGGCCGGGGGTAACGACGGACCGCCCTGCGCCGCCGCTTCAAGCGTCTGGCCACGGCGGAGGACGCCGTCGAGCATGCGCAGGGCAGCCGCACGGGCGGGCAGACCGTCGGGCAGGTCAGTCGGGGCGGGGGAGTCAGGGGGGGTTGGCACGCGGCCCTTTAGACCCCAAATGTCGAACAATGAAACGCCCCGCTCATGTCGTTGCGCCGAAGACACTGACTCCCTCGCCGCCGGTGCCTGCGCCGGAATCGGTCGAGAAGTCGATTCCGGTGGGAGAGGAAAAGCGGCTCGACCCGACGCGCTATGGCGATTGGGAGAAAAAGGGCATCGCGATCGATTTTTGAGGGCGTCAATAATGCTCCGGGCGAGTCGGGCGGGCGAGGAGACTTTCGAGCACGTCGTCGACACCCGCCTCACCCGCCAGCAACGCCGCCACCGCCGCGACAATCGGCATGTCGATGCCTTTGCCTTGCGCCAGCCGATGCAGGACCGGGGCGGTGAAGGCGCCCTCGGCCACGGTGCGGCGATCGGCCATCAGGTCCGACGCGCTGCGACCCTCTCCAAGACCCTTGCCGAGCGAATAGTTGCGCGAGCTAGTCGACGAGCAGGTCAGCACAAGATCGCCGAAGCCCGATAAGCCCGCCAGCGTCTCCCGCCGCGCGCCCATTGCCAGCCCGAAGCGGGTCATTTCGGCGAAACCGCGCGCAATCAGCGCGGCGCGCGCATTCTGGCCGAGGCGGCGCCCTTCGACCACGCCGCAGGCGATGGCGAGGACATTTTTGACCGCGCCGCCGACTTCGGCACCGGCGATATCGTCGGTGGCGTAAGTGCGGAAGGTCGGTAGGGCGATGCGGTTGCGAAGCGCATCGCCGAGCGCGGCGTCCTCGCAGGCGAGGGTGACGGCGGTGGGCAGGCTCGCGGCGACTTCATGGGCGAAGGTTGGGCCGGAGAGGACCGCAATTTGCGCACCGGGGCAGGCTTCGAGCGCAACCTGGTGGAGCAGCAGACCCGACGCCTCCTCGATCCCCTTGGCGCACAGGATCAGCGGGCGGCCGCACGGCGGGCCGGCGGCGAGCGTGGCGCGCATGTGCTGGGCAGGGGTGACGACCAGCCAAGCGTCGCACGCTTCAAGATCGACCAGGTCGGGGGTCGCGCGGATCGCTGGCGACAAGCGCTGTCCGGGTAGGAAAATCGGGTTCTCGTGGGTTGCGTTGATGGCGGTGACGACGTCCGGCTCGCGTGCCCACAGCAAGGTGTCGCGCCCGCCGGTGGCAGCTACCTGGGCCAGGGCGGTGCCCCATGCGCCGCCGCCGATCACGCCCAGTCGTTCGATCGTCATGCCTTGACCCCTGCCCCGCGTACCGGTTCGGCGCGTTCGTCAAGCGGCCAGCGGGCGCGCGCCGGGGCGTCGAGCCGATCGACCAGGCCGAGCGCGAATCGCTCCGCCCCCGCCCAACCGATCATGGCCGCATTGTCGGTGCACAGCCAGCCCGGCGGGACCGAGTAGCGCCGTGAAGAACGCTGCGCCAGTTCGGCGAGGGCGGTCCTGACCGCGCCATTGGCGGCGACCCCGCCGGCGACGACTAGCGTCGGCGCGTCGGACGATGCCAGTGCTCGCGCGGTGCGGTCGACGAGGCAGTCGACCACCGCCTGCTGGAAACTGGCGGCGATATCTTCAGGCCGGTGCGCGCCGGTCGCCACCGCGCGCTGCACTGCGCTCTTTAGGCCCGCAAACGAGAAATGGGGCTCGTCGCTGCCGAGCAGCGGGCGCGGCAGCGGGACGGCGCGCGGATCGCCGCTGGCCGCCAGCGCCTCGATCGCCGGGCCGCCGGGATAGGTAAGGCCGAGCATCTTCGCCGCCTTGTCGAACGCCTCGCCCGCCGCATCGTCGATGGTGGTGGCCAGTCGGCGATACTGGCCGACGCCGCCCACCAGCAGCAGCTGGCAATGCCCGCCCGATACGAGCAGCAGCAGATAGGGAAACCCGAGACCGGTATCGGCGAGGCGCGGCGAGAGGGCGTGACCTTCGAGATGGTTGACGGTGATCAGCGGCTTGCCCGCCGCCAGCGCCAGCCCCTTGCCAGCCAGCAGCGCGACCATGACTCCGCCGATCAGCCCCGGACCGGCGGTGGCGCCGATGGCGTCGAGATCGGATGGGACGACACCGGCTTCGGCCATTACCTGGCGGATCAGGCCGGGCAGCCGTTCGACATGGGCGCGAGCGGCGATTTCGGGGACGACGCCGCCATAGGGGCGATGGGCCGCGTCCTGCCCGACGACCGCTTGCGCCAGGATGCGCCGGTCGGACGTGACGAGCGCCGCGGCACTGTCATCGCACGAGGATTCGAGACCGAGGATCAACGCCATAACCGCGCCTTTGCCCTAGCCGGTGCGTTCCGGCTAGAGTGAGCACACGGGAGAGCGAAACACGATGCCATTGATCCTGGGGACGCGCGGCTCACCGCTGGCACTGGCGCAGGCGCACATGACTGCGGCGGCGATCGAGGCGGCGCAGGGCTGGGCGGCGGGAACGGTCGCAATCCGCATCGTCAAGACCACCGGCGATGTCGTGCAGGATCGGCCGCTGGCCGAAATCGGCGGCAAGGCGATGTGGACCAGGGAGCTGGACGAGGTGCTGCTGGCAGGCGAAACCCATGCCTCGGTCCATTCTATGAAGGATGTCGAAAGCGAGCGGCCCGATGCACTGTGCATCGCCGCGACGCTGCCCCGCGCCGACGTGCGCGACCGGTTGATCGGGGCCGAATCGATCACGGCGCTGCGGCAGGGCGCGGTCGTCGGGACTTCCTCGCCGCGACGCGGAGCGCAATTGCTGGCCGTTCGGCCCGACCTGACGATCGTTACGATTCGCGGCAATGTCGACACGCGGCTGGCCAAGTTGGCGGCGGGGGAGTGCGATGCGACCCTGCTGGCGGCTGCCGGGCTCGACCGGCTGGGCAAAAGCGGGATCGGCGCCGCGATCGACAACATGCTCTCTGCCCCCGCACAAGGCGCGATCGGGATCGAGTGTCGCGCTGACGATACGCAGACGCGGACCATCCTCGCGACGATCAATGACTGCGCAACCTTCGACGCTGTGCGCGCCGAGCGGGCGTTCACGCGGGCACTGGGCGGGACGTGCCATTCGCCAGTCGCGGCGCTGGCGACGATCGCGGCGGATGGATCGGTGGTGCTGCGGGCGCAAATCCTGTCGGAGGATGGCGCCGATCAAATCGGCGACGAGGCCCGGTTCGCGGCAGGCGATGACGCGACTCCG
Source organism: Sphingomonas sp. (assembly GCF_031380695.1). Lineage (GTDB taxonomy): Bacteria > Pseudomonadota > Alphaproteobacteria > Sphingomonadales > Sphingomonadaceae > Sphingomicrobium. The sequence goes on from NZ_JANMWY010000231.1 coordinate 3,970, forward strand.
GCCGCGTTGGCGCGGGCGATGCTGGCGCGGGCGCCGACGACGATCCAGCGGTTGTTCGACGCGGCGTGAGGCGATTGCTGCTCGTCCGGCCCGAACCGGGGGCGAGTGCGACGGCGTCAAAAGCACGCGCGATGGGCATTGAGGCGGCGGCAATGCCATTGTTCGAAGTGCGGCCCGTGGCTTGGCATGCGCCCGATCCGACCGCTTTCGACATGCTTCTTTTGACCAGCGCCAATGCGCTGCGCCACGGCGGGCCCGAGCTTGGGCGCCTGCGACTGCTGCCGGTCGCGGCGGTCGGCGAGGCGACGGCGGCGGCCGCTCGCGAGCTTGGATTTCGCGTCGAGCTGGTCGGGCATGCCGGAGTTGCAGCACTGATGCAGACCCTCCTGCCGTCGCTGCGACTGCTCCACCTCGCGGGTCACGAGCGCAGCGAGATCGCCGACGCCGTCCACCGAATCGACGTGGTCAATGTCTATGAAGCGACGTCGATCGATCCGCCAAATGATCTGAGGGTGCTGGCAGCAGGAGCAGTCGTCGCACTGCATTCACCGCGCGCCGCGTCCCGCCTGGCAGCGCTGACGGAGAAGCATGGCATCGATCGGTCGACGATCGCGCTGGTCGCGTTCAGCCCGGCGGTGGCGGTGGCGGCGGGCGACGGGTGGGAGCGGATCGCCGTGGCCGAGCGGCCGAGCGACAGCGCCCTGCTGGCCCTTGCCGCCGAGCTGTGCTTATAGACCGGTGCATGACCGACGCGCGACCCAATTGGACCGCTCGCCTGGCACTGGCGCTGCTGCTTCTGCTGGCGGGCGCGGGTCTGGCGATCTGGGGCTTGGCGCGGTCGGCCCCGGCGGCGCAGTTGCTCGGCGTGGCCCCGGCCCCCGCCGCGCCAATCGGGCTCGTCCCGCCTGCACCTTTACCCATTGCTAATCCGATTCCGCAGACCGACGCGCGGCTGGCGGCGGTCGAGGGACGGTTGGCGTCGGTCGAAAACGCGACTCAACGGGCGCAGGGATCTGCCGGGCGAGCCGATGCCTTACTGGTTGCCTTTGCTGCCAGGCGGGCGGTCGATCGTGGGCTGGCGCTGGGCTACCTCGAGCCGCTGCTGATCGAGCGGTTCGGCAGCGGGCACGAGCAGGCGGTGGCGACGATCGTGACTTCGGCGCGCCAGCCGGTGCGGCTCGACCAGCTCGTCGACAGTTACGGCGCGCTCGGCGAACCGCTGCGCAGCGCCGGGTCCGACGAGAGCTGGTGGACCGGGGTGCGGCGCGAAATGGGGACGCTGGTCAGCATTCGCCGCGCCGATTCTCCGTCGGTTCGACCCCAGGCGCGGTACGACCGGGCACTGTCGCGTTTGCAGCGCGGCGAGGTCGATGGCGCGCTGGCCGAGACGATGCGGCTGCCCGGCGTCGCGCGAGCGAGTGACTGGGTGGCGCAGGCGCGACACTATATCGCGGTTCATCGGGCACTCGACGAGGTCGAGACGGCAGCGCTGCTGCCGACTTCGGTCTCCGTGGCCGCGCCGACCAAGACCGCCGCCGCGCAATAGCATGTCGCAGCCCCGTGCGTGACATTGGGCAGGGATGGATTGATGCGCGTTGGACGACTGATCGGCTTATGCCACGTCGCCGTCGCCGGGGACCTTCACTCGCCGATCGACCGGTTGCGCGACCAGCCCGCAAACCGCCCCTCGGCCGGAATCGTCACGTGAAGGTCCCCGGCCTTCATCCGTTACCGCATCGCCCGGCTCGGCGCCGAATTCGAAGGTCAGTTCGGGATATCGTACGCTCGGTCGAGGACGGCTTGGCAGCCCGGCTGGCACGCCGACCAAGTCTACCCGCAGCAGAACTTGTGGGTCGCGATCACGGCGATGGATGCGATCGATCACAGAAGGGTATTTTTAGATGACCGGTGGTGCTGACCCGCAGCGACAATGACCCTGTTCCATCAGCCGATCGCGGCGGCGGTGCTGGCCAACGGCAGCGAAGTGACGACGTTCGGCCGCCTGCTCAACGACGCCATCACCTTGAGCGACAATATGTGCAACGACCGGCTGATGCGGGCGGTCGGCGGATCCGCGGCGGTGCGCGCGATGATCGCGAGGAAGCGGCTCGGCGCGATCCGTTTCTATAATGGCAAGCGAGCGCTGCAATCGAAGATCGCGGGGCTGCACTGGCGCCCGGACCATGCCATCGACGGCGGGGTTGAGAAGCCGCGCGACGCCCTGCCGCTGCCGCTGCGCCGCACGCTGCTGTAACGCTATATCGACCATCCCTACGACGGCGCACCCCCGCGTCGGTGGTGCGGGCGCTCGCCCGGTTGCACCAGAACCAGCTGCTGTCCCCCGCCTCGACCGCCTTTCTCCTTTCCACGATGGGTACCACGAAGACTGGGGCCAACCGGCTCAGGGCGGACTCGAACCGGGCTGGTCGCTTTCGCGGCGTTGCCGCTCAGCGCTCCGTTTCACGACCCGCCCCCGGCGGGTCTTGAAATGGAGCGGGCGAAGGGATTCGAACCCTCGACCCCAACCTTGGCAAGGTTGTGCTCTACCCCTGAGCTACGCCCGCTCGGCGCCTATCCGGGTTCCGCAAGGGCCTCCGGTGGGTGAGGGCGGGCGCTTAGCATCGGCCCCGGCGGGCGGCAACCCCCGCGTGGCAGACCTTGTGACCATCCGCGGTTAGGCACATATGGCGGCAGGACCTGTGTTGGAGGCGTGCGTGGCGACCGTGGCGATGAGCGAAGCCGAGCGAGAAGCGCTCGCCCGGTTTGAACAGGACGTCATCGAGCCGTCGATGACCAGCCTGGTGATCCTCGATTTCTGGGCCGAATGGTGCGGGCCTTGTAAGCAGCTGTCGCCGGTCCTGGAGAAAATCGCCGCCGACTATGCCGACCAAGGCGTGGTGCTGGCCAAGATCGACGTCGAGGCGGACAAGACGATCGCCGCGCAGTTCCGCGTCCAGTCGATCCCCACCGTCTATGCCATTTTCCAGGGCCAGCCGGTCGCCGACCTCACTGCCTATCGCACCGAGGCGCAGCTGACCCGCGCGATCGACCAGATATTGGGCCGGCTGCCGATCACGGGCGCAACGCAGGAACTGGCGGTGCAGATCGAACGCTTGGTCGCGATGGGCGAGCAGGTGCTGGCCGAAGGCGACGCGCCGCGCGCTGTGTCGATCTTCCGCCAGATCCACGAGATGGCGCCCGAGGATGTGGCGGTCATCGGCGGGCTGGTGCGAGCGCTGGTCGTCGACCGGCAATTCGCCGAGGCCCGCGCAATTCTCGACGCGACACCGCAGAGTGCCTCCAAAGACGCCGCGGTCCAGCGCGCGCGGGCCGCGCTCGAGGTGGCCGACGTGCCCCTGCCGAGTTCCGATGTGGCGGCGATCGAGGCGCGGATCGCGGCCGATCCCGACGATCATGCGGCGCGGCTAGACCTCGCCAATGCGCGCATGGCGGCGGGCGATCGCGACGGAGCGACCGACGCCCTGCTCGATTCGATCGGGCGCGACGCCGCTGCCAACGACGGCGCGGCGCGGTCGCGGTTGCTGCAGCTGCTCGAGGCCGCCGGCTTCGAAGATCCGTGGGGGAGAGCGCAACGGCGACGGCTGTCGGCGCTCCTGTTCACATGAGCAAGCCGCTGCGGATCCCGCTGTTCCCGCTCGCCGGAGCGATCCTGTTCCCGCGTTCGCAGCTGCCGCTGCACATCTTCGAGACCCGTTATCGCGACATGATTCGCGACGCATTGGCCGGCAAGGCACGAATCGCAATGATCCAGCCGAGCGAGCCGGGCGATCACCCGCCGCTCTATCGGGTCGGTTGCATCGGCGAGCTGGTCGGGGTCGAGGAACTGGAGGACGGGCGGTTCAACATCGTGCTGCAGGGGTCGGAGCGGTTCCGCCTGATCGCCGAGGCCGATGTCGGAACAAGCTATCGCCAGGCCGACGTCGACCTGACCGCGTTCGACGACCGCGAGCCCGAGCCGCTGGCGCTGATCCAGCGGAGCGATGTCGAGCGCGAAGCCCGGCGGTTCGGCGATGCCCTCGGGCTGGCGGTCGATTGGGACGCGGTCGGGCGGCTCGACGACGAGATGCTGGTCAATGCCATCTCGCAAGTTGCGCCGTTCGACATCGGCGCGAAACAGGCGCTGCTGGAAGAGCGGACGCTAGCCGGGCGGGCCGATCTGATCGTGCAGCTGATGCAGTTCCAGCGGCTGGCTCCGGGCGGGGCGGATTCAGGGCAGACGCTGCAATAGATTATCGCTTTGCGGTGTTAAATCGGGAGCCCACGAAGCAAGAGCGGCAAATCGCCGCTCGTGCCGCGCGCCTCCGCCATCAATCGCTCCTTGAGCGGGCCGATGCGGTCGACCAAGCTCATGCCGAAGCGCCGCACTGCCGAAGCCGTCCTTCCCGGCACGCCGTAGAGCCGGCTGAGCCCGTCAGTCGATATCGCCACCATCAGCGTGTCGAGGCTGCGCCAGCGCTGATAACGGTCGAGCAGCTGGCGGTCGCCAAGGTCGAGACCGAGCCGCGCGCCTTCGACCAGCACCTGGGTCAGCGCGGCGGCATCGCGAAAGCCGAGATTGAGCCCCTGACCCGCAATCGGGTGGACCGCGTGGGCCGCGTCGCCGACCAGCGCGAGGCGGTCGCTGGTGATCCGAGCGGCGTGGTGAAAACCGAGCGGATAGGAGGCGCGCGGGGCGAGCATTGAAATCTGCCCAAGGAACCCGCCCATCGCCGCCTGCGCCTCCCCAGCGAAATCGGCGTCGCTGAGCGCTAGGAGCGCTGCGGCGTCCCCTTCCTTGACCGACCACACGATCGCCGAGCGGTGGCCATCTGCGTCGTCGATCATCGGCAGCAGCGCGAACGGACCGGCCGGGTAAAAGATCTCGTAGGCTACACTATCGTGCGGCTGTTCATGGCGCAGGGTCGAAACGATCGCGCGGTGATCGTAGCGCCAGCGAGCAATTCGAATCCCCGCCGCCTCGCGGGTCGGCGAATTGCGGCCCTCGGCGGCGACCAAGAGCGGCGCGCGGACGGTCTCGCCATTGTCGAGCGTGACCGTGACGCCATGGGGGCCGCGTTCGGTCGTCACGGCCGTGGTCTTGTAGCGCAGGCTGATCGCCTTGCCAGCCTCGGCACGCGCGCGCAGCGCGGCACGCAGGTGGCGGTTCTCGTACATCCAGCCGAGCGCTTCGCTGTCTTCGCCCGCGTCGAAATCGAGGCTGCCCGGCGCGAGACCGTCGGACGTGCGGATGCGGCGGATTGGGCCGCCCGGTTTGGGGAAGTGCGGCGTGATCCCGACCGTGTCGAACATCCGCCGCGACGAGGAGGAGACGGCACTCGTCCGGCCGTCGAACGCCGCGTCGAGCCTGGTGTCGGGATCGGCCGGATCGACCACCGTCACGCGAAGGCCACTGGCATCGAGCGCAGCCGCCAGCGCGAGCCCGACCAGCCCACCGCCGAGAATGATGACGTC
>NZ_JANMWY010000338.1:0-4659 GCF_031380695.1 Sphingomonas sp.
GCCTTCGACGCCGGTCAGCATGCGGTTGCGGATGCGGATGTTGGCGAAGGTGCCGCGCATCATCACGTCATGGTTGCCGCGCCGCGCGCCATAGCTGTTGAAGTCGGCGCGGGCGACCTGATGATCCTGCAGGAAGCGACCCGCCGGGCTGTCGGCCTTGATCGATCCGGCCGGCGAGATGTGATCGGTGGTGATCGAATCGCCGAACACCGCCAGCGCCTTGGCCTTGGCGATGTCCTCGATCGGCCTGGGCGTCATCGTCATGCCGGTGAAGTAGGGCGGGTTGGCGATGTAGGTCGATCCGGCTGGCCATTGGTAGGTTGCCCCGCCGGTCACCGCGATCCCCTGCCACCGCGCGTCGCCGCGGAACACGTCGGCATAGCGCTCCTTGAACATCGCCGAATGCACATGGGCGTCGACCAGGCTGCGGACCTCGTCGTTGGTCGGCCAGATGTCCTTCAAATAGACGTCGTTGCCAGCCTTGTCCTTGCCCAGCGAATCGCTCGACAGGTCGGCGCGGACGGTGCCGAGCAGCGAGTAGGCGACCACCAGCGGCGGCGAGGCGAGATAGTTGGCGCGGCAGTCGGGCGACACGCGGCCTTCGAAATTGCGGTTACCCGACAATACGCTGACCGCGACCAGGTCATGGTCGTTGATCGCCTTGCTGATCGGCTCGGGCAGCGGCCCCGAATTGCCGATGCAGGTGGTGCAGCCATAGCCCACCAAATTGAACCCGATCGCGTCGAGATCCTCCTGCAGCCCGCTTTCCTTGAGATAGGCGGTGACCACCTGGCTGCCCGGGGCGAGGCTGGTCTTGACCCACGGCTTGCGCGTCAGGCCGAGCGCGCGGGCCTTGCGCGCGACGAGCCCGGCGGCGACCAGCACCGACGGGTTGGAGGTGTTGGTGCAGCTGGTGATGGCGGCGATGACGACGTCGCCATTGCCGAGGTCGTGTGCGGCCCCGTCGACCGCGACGCGCGGATCGCTCGCCTTCTTGTAGGTGACTTCCAGTTCCTCGTTGAAGCGGTCGTCGACGTCGGGCAGCACGACCCGGTCCTGCGGGCGGCGCGGCCCGGCGAGCGACGGCTGGACTCCGGCGAGATCGAGTTCGAGCGTGTCGGTGAACAAAGGATCGGGCGAGCGTTCGTCGCGCCACATGCCCTGTGCCTTCGCATAAGCCTCTACCAGCGCAATGCGATCGTCGGGGCGGCCGGTCAGCTTGAGATATTCGATCGTGCGGTCGTCGATCGGGAAGAAGCCGCAGGTCGCGCCATATTCGGGTGCCATGTTGGCGATGGTCGCACGGTCGGCCAGGCTCAGCGCGGCCAGGCCGGGGCCATAAAATTCGACGAACCGCCCGACGACGCCCTTGGCGCGCAGCATCTGGGTGACGGTCAGGACCAGGTCGGTCGCTGTAATCCCCTCGCCAAGCGCGCCCGCCAGGCGGAAGCCGACGACTTCGGGGATCAGCATCGACACCGGCTGGCCGAGCATCGCCGCCTCGGCCTCGATCCCGCCGACCCCCCAGCCGAGTACGCCGAGGCCATTGACCATCGTCGTATGGCTGTCGGTGCCGACCAAAGTGTCGGGATAGGCGACCTCGTCACCATGCTGGTCGGGGCCGGTCCACACCGTCTGGGCGAGGTTCTCGAGATTGACCTGGTGGCAGATGCCGGTGCCGGGCGGCACGACCTTGAAATTGGCGAAGCTCTGGCTGCCCCATTTGAGAAAGGTGTAGCGCTCGGCATTACGCTGATATTCCAGCGCGACATTATCCTCGAACGCCTGCGGGGTACCGAACTCGTCGACCATCACGCTATGGTCGATGACGAGGTGGACCGGGACCAGCGGGTTAATCTTCTGCGGGTCGCCGCCGAGCTGCTTCATCGCATCGCGCATCGCCGCCAGGTCGACCACCGCGGGCACGCCGGTGAAATCCTGCATCAGCACGCGCGCCGGACGATACTGGATCTCGCGGCTGATCTTCCGCTCCTTCTGCCAGTCGACCATCGCCTGCAAATCGTCGCGGGTGACGGTCACACCGTCCTCGAAGCGCAGGAGATTCTCCAGCAGCACCTTCATCGAATAGGGCAGGCGCGACACATCGCCCAGCGCCGCGCCGGCCTTGCCGAGATCGTAATAAGCATAGCTCTTGCCGCCGACGGCCAAGGTGGAACGGGTGTTGAGGCTATCTTGGCCGGTCGGGATCATGGTGGCTTCCTGAGAATGGATTGCGGGCGCGGAGGAGCCTTAGCAATTGTGTCCCATTGCGCAAAGGAGAAGCGCAGAACCGCCACTCACCGGGTGGATTGCACGTCGACTTCCTGACTATCGCCGCGTTCTTCGAGCTCATCGGCGAGGGCTTCGGCCTGATCCTGAGCCTGCTCCTTCAACTGGGCAATCTCCTCCTCGTCGAGCTCCTCGATCCCGGCCATTTCGTCGCGCGCACCCTTCATCGCAATCAACAGTTCGTCGAGCTTGGCGTGCATCGCGATATCGCGGCGGCGGTCATCGGTCTCGCGCTCCTTCTGGCTGTTGAGAACCATTTGGGTCAGGGTGATGGCCAGGATAGACAGAGCGGCGGTCAGCAGATCGGTCTGCAACCCCAGTGCAAACCAGGTGATGCAAAATGCGATGACGCCGATCTGCATGTAAGGGTGGGCGAACAGGTCGGCGGTCCACGCCGAGATGGCGACGCCAATCTGAACGAAGCGACTTTTGGACGGGGATGCCATGGCCGTGCAACGCATCGCTTTCGGCGATGGTTGCGTCAGCCTAACGACCTACACCCAACCGCGTCGCCGGAGGTAAATCAAAGGCCCGATCGCACTGATCAACATGATTGTCAGCGCCATCGGATAGCCATAAAGCCATTTAAGCTCCGGCATGTGCTCGAAGTTCATGCCATAGACGCCGGCCACCAGCGTCGGCGGCAAGAACACCAGCGCCGCCCAGCTGAACAGCTTCATCGCCGCGTTCTGCTCGATGCTGATCAGGCCCAGTGACGCGTCGAGCATGAAGGTCAGTTGCTCGGCGAGGTAGCTCGAATGATCGATCAGCGCGCTGATGTCGGCCCCCTGGCTGGCGACATGGTCGCGCTCGTCGTCGATCTGCTTGATGCGCTCGGTGGCAGTCAGGAAGTTGATCAGGCGGCTGGTGCTGACCGCCGTTTCACGGATGCGCGAAACGAGCGACTGGGCCCGCCCGATCTGCACCAGCAGGGCGGTCAGAAGCTTGGCCGGGATACGCCGCTCGTCGATGTCGGCGGCGAAAATGTGGCACGAGATTCGCTCGATCTGGGCGGCGGCGCGTTCGATTTCATCGGCGATCCGGTCGACGATCGCATCGAGCAGGCGGACGAACATGTGGGCGGCGTCCCTCGCCAGTTCGGGTTCGCGCTGCCAATGTTCAGCCAGCAGGCGGAACGGGCGCGGGTCGGCATAGCGCACCGTCACCAGATGCGCCGGCGTCAGGATGAAGCCGATCGGCGAGGAGGACGGATGACCCTCGTCGATCCCGCTGAGGGTCGAGACGGTCATGTAGAGCGAACCGCCGCGCTGGTAGAGGCGGCTCGACGGTTCGATTTCCGCCAGGTCGGCGCGGGTCGGCACGTTCGAGCCAATCAACGCCTCGACGAGCTGCTCTTCCTCGCGCGTCGGTTCGAGCAGGTCGATCCAGGTCACGTCGTCGGGGATGCGCGCGGTCGCGGTGGCCTCGATCGGCGATCCGTCGCAGTGGGGGCCGAACAGGCGCAGCATCGCCCGCCGTGTCGCCCGCGCGCGGCGGATTGGCAAGCGTCATCCCCGTCCCCGCGCGGACGGCGATAGTCTGGAAAGGATTTTCGCCTATGACCGCCGCATGACCCGTACTCGCTCCTGGCTTCCGCCCCTGCTCGTCGTCGTCCTGGCGATTGTCATCCTGCTCGCGATGGGGCGGCCGCCGATCTGTACTTGCGGGCGGGTGACGCTATGGGTGTCGAGCGCGGCCAGCCCCGAGACGAGCCAGATGCTCGCCGACTGGTACAGCGCCAGCCATTTCATCCACGGCGTCCTCTTCTTCGGTCTGCTATGGCTTGTCGCGCGGCGGCTGCCCTTCGTCTGGCGGCTGTGCATCGCGATCCTGATCGAGGCATCGTGGGAGATCGCCGAAAACTCGCCGTGGATCATCGACCGCTATCGCAGCGCCACCGCCGCGGTCGGCTATTCGGGCGACAGCGTGCTCAATTCGACCAGCGACATCGCCATGATGATCGTCGGTTTCCTCCTCGCCCGCCGTCTGCCTTTATGGGCGTCGGTGGGAATCGTCGTCGTGCTCGAACTGATCCCGCTGTTCGTCATCCGCGACAACCTCACGCTCAACGTCATCATGCTCCTGCACCCGATTGGCGCGATCAAGGTGTGGCAGGCGGGTGGCTAATCGTTCAGACTGGTGAAATCCGCCGTCGGCATAGGGAGTTGCCATGAACCACGCCCGCTCCTTCGCGATCTCCCTGACGCTCCTCGCGAGCCTCGCCGCCGCCCCGGCCCATGCCGGGGAAATATTCGGCGGCGTGTATAAACATGCGGCCGACACGCCGCTGTCACTCGAAGGCGGGCGCGAGCAGGGGGTGGATTTTCAGCTCGGCTATCGCGGCGGGCGGCTGTTCCCGCGCCTCGGGCT
>NZ_JANMWY010000273.1:0-5661 GCF_031380695.1 Sphingomonas sp.
GTTGTTCTGCCGCGGCATCGGCCCGTTCCGCTGGGTCGCGCTGTCGGGCGATCCCGAGGACATCTACCGCACCGACCAGCGCGTCAAAGACCTCATTCCCGACGACGCCAACCTCCACCGCTGGCTCGATATGGCGAGGGACCGCATCGCCTTTCAGGGCCTCCCCGCGCGGATCTGCTGGGTCGGGCTGGGCCAGCGCCACCGCCTCGGCCTCGCGTTCAACGAAATGGTCCGCAACGGCGAGGTCAGCGCCCCGATCGTCATCGGCCGCGACCACCTCGACAGCGGCAGCGTCGCCTCGCCCAATCGCGAGACCGAGGCGATGAAGGACGGCTCGGACGCGGTCAGCGACTGGCCGCTCTTGAACGCCCTCCTCAACACCGCCAGCGGCGCCAGCTGGGTCTCGCTCCACCACGGCGGCGGCGTCGGCATGGGCTATTCGCAACACGCCGGCATGGTCATCGTCGCCGACGGCACCGACGCCGCCGCGCGGCGCCTCGAACGAGTCCTGTGGAACGACCCCGCCACCGGCGTCATGCGGCATGCAGACGCGGGGTACGACATCGCGATCGACTGTGCACGAGAACAGGGGCTGGATTTGCCGATGGTGGAGTGACTAGGTCGAAGGGACGAATGTCTGCTTTCGCCCCAAACGTGGTCGTCGGAAGTTCATTTGCTGTTGCCCGAAAGCGGACGTTCCATCGCCATCGTCATTCCAACTCGACTTGAATGCACGGAGACGGTCCAATCCTAAGTGCCAAGCGCATCCAACCGACTTAGAAGTGACCCGCAGTGAAGGTAGCCATCGACCGCTCCCGCAGTAGCGTTATTCAGTCCTCTCGCTCATGGGCAGGTGATTCACTGCCTCACGCTCGGCGCCCTCGAAGACGGCATCGTCACTTTCCACCGCAAGAACGACGCCGCGCTGGGGTAGGGGTCAAGCCGCCGCGATCGGACGGACTGTCTGACGCCGACGCATCGACCAGCCTGCCGCGCCGAAGCCGAGCAGCATCATCGACCAGGTCGCCGGTTCGGGCACCGCCGGCGCGTTGATTTGGCCGTTGAAGTTCAGGCTCAGGCGCGATGGCGGCACGCGCGGATCGATCGACCCAGTCCCTTGAAAGGTCCCGCTAGCACCGAGGAAGCGGCCGGTGCCGCTGAGAATGGCGTAGGTGAAATCGGGGATGAAAACGCCGGGCGTGCTGGCGGGACTGGTTGTGCCGTTGAGCGTTCCTAGGAAACCGTCGTTGGCGAAATTGATGGCAAAAATGCCGCTCACCGGACCCCCGGCAGTCACGCAGGTCGTACTGGTGTAGGCGAAGTTGCCGAGGGACGAGGTGCCGCTGCCAGCGCCCGGTGCCACCGACTGGCGAAACAACAGGGGAGCGCAGGTCGGGTCGGGAAAGCCGGTCGCTAGCGCGCTCGCAGTGCCGCTGAATGAGAGTACGTCAGCTTGGGCAGTCGCTGCGCTAAACAGTGCGACCGCGAGCAGGGCGGTTCGGGCATGGTTGGCAATGTTCATCGTCAATCTCCTTGAAGCTACGTGCCGGAAAGGCGATGCTTGACCAAGCGGTTCGCATGGCGGCGGTTGCACGATGGCCCGGGAGACGGCGCGGGTGAATGAAGGGGAGCCGATGGTTGGCTGATCTTTTGCCGAGGGAGGTGGAAATTCCGCTTGCCGACCGGCCCGATTTCAAGCTCGGCGATGCCCTGGTGCGACCGTCGATCCGCACTCTCGAGGGACCTGTCGGCCATGAGCTGGCCGAGCCGCGGGTGATGCAGGTGCTGCTCGCGCTGGTCGATGCTGATGGCGCGGTCGTCAGCCGCGACGAGCTGATCCGGCGGTGCTGGGACGGGCGCATCATCGGCGACGATTCGATCAACCGCGCCATTGCCGAAGTGCGTCGGCTGGCCCGAGCGACAGGCTCCGCGTTCGGCATCGAGACGATTGCCCGAGTCGGCTATCGCCTGACCGGGGCGACCATCGCGCTTAACTCCGATCCGGTCGGCAGACCGGCTGCCATCTCGCGCCGCTGGCTGGTCGGCGGCGTTGTCGCAACCGCCGCTGCGGCCGGAGGGCTCGGCCTGTGGGCGATTCGTCGGGATGGGCCCAGTGATGGGTTCGATCTGCTCGTCCAGCGCGGAACGGAGGGGCTACGTTATGACTCTCCACAAAGCTTCGACGCGGCCGCCGAGCAATTGCGGCAAGCCGTGGCCATCCGACCGAACAACTCAAGGGCTTGGGGATTGCTCGCCTATGCCCGGTTTAATATCTCGGAGCTTGCCGCCCCGGCGCAAGCTGCGGCCGCGCTCACAGTCACCAATGACGCGATTGAAACTGCCCTGAAACTGGATCCGCGTGAGCCGAACGCGACCACGACGATGATTGAACTGCAAGGCTCGATGCTCGACTGGGCGACCAAGGAGGATCGGCTGCGGCAGGTGCTGGCGCAAGATCCGCGCAATCCCTACGCTCTGGCGTCGCTCGTCGCGGCGCTTCAAGCGGTGGGCCTAACCCGCGCGTCGTGGGACTTCAACGAGCGCGCCATTGCGGTCGATCCGCTCAGCCCAATCCACCAGGCGCGCCGAGCGATCAAATCTTGGATCATGGGCCGCGACGCCGACGCCGACCGCACGATAAACCGGGTCATTGAGCTTTGGCCGCGCCAAACCACAGGATGGAATTTCCGGTTTCTGATCTTCGCCTTCACCCGCCGCGAGCAGGCTGCACTGGCGATGATCGACGATCGAGCGAACCGACCCGCGTCTCTGTCACCGACCGCCATATCGATGTGGCGAGCGGCGCTGACTGCTCTAATCGAGCGAACGCCCGCAACGATTGCCAGCGCGCGCGAAGCGATCCTCGGCGCGGCCCGGGTCAGCATCGGCCTCGCCGCGCACGGCGTGATGATGCTATCGGCGTTGGGCGAGATCGACGCGGCGTTCGAAGTCACGGACGGTCTATTATTGTCGCGCGGGCCAATAGTGGTCCAGCCAACGGACGGCCCCAAGCGGTCGTTCATGAACGATCCGGGGTGGAAGTATACCCAATATTTGTTCACCCCGCCTTCGGCCGCGATCCGCGCCGATGCCCGGTTCGATCGACTGTGCGAGGCGATCGGGCTGACCGATTATTGGCGCATCCGCGGTGTCCGCCCCGACTATCTGGGACAACGCAGCTAGAAGGCAGCGTCAAGGCCAATCCCGACTTCGCGCGGATCGCCGAGCGTCGCGAGTTTCGGTTGGCCCGGGACCGGGGCGAAACGGTAGCTGACGCTGAAAACGTCTAGCAGGTTGCGGGCGTATCCGAACAGCGTCATCCGACCGAAGTCGATTGCCACGCGCGAGTCGACCGTCGTCGCGCCGCCGACCTGTTGACTGGCGGATTCGCTATCGTCGCTGAAGTAGCCGCTGTGGTGGCGCAGCTGGGCGGACAGACGCAGCCGGTCGATCGGCCGCCAGTCGCCCGAAACCGCCGCCGTCAGAGCTGGGGAACGCTGGAAGCGCTTCCCCGCCAGCGCGTCGAGCGGACCGGTCGCGCGGGTGACTCGAGTGGCGAGCAGGCCGACCGCGCCGGACAGGTCCAGCCGCCGCGACACACGCCACGCCATCGTCGCCTCCGCACCACGACTATGGGCGCGCGGCTCGTTGACGATGTCGACATACCCGACCCGTCCGCGCGGCGTGACGAGGAAGCGCGCGAGTGGTCGCTGGGCATTGCGCATCGCCTCGTCGAACAGATTGGCGGTGAGGCGCAGCCGGCCATCGAGGAAGGACGCGCGGATGAACAGCTCGCGATCCCACAGCGTTTCGGCCCCGAACGCCTGCGCCACTCCCCGACCGAGATCGATCGTGGTGCCGCCGGGGTTATAGGCGCGCTGAACGAGCAAGCCGACATCGACGCCGCTTGAAAGCGAGTAAGTGATCGCGACCTTGGGCAGCAGCGCGTCGAACCGCCGGTCATAGTCCAGTCCAACCCGTCCCAGCGCGCCGTTCAACGCGCCACTACGGGACTGTCTGTCGCGCTGGTAGCGCAGGCCGGCGATCAGCGTGACCCGGGAAAGCGGGGAGGTGCTCGCCTCGCCGAACAGGCCGAGGCTTTGCTGCCGGTCAAGGAAGCTGCCACTACCGAGCGGTGTGGCCGATAGGTTAATCGCCTGGCGTAACGACGCTTGGTCGACCCGGACGCCCCAGGTAAGGCGCAGCCCGGAGCGCGGCTTCCAATCGAGGATCGTTTCACCGGCACTGTCGGCACTGTGGCTGAGGGTCTCGCCAAAGCCGGGCGGCGCAAAGCGGCGGATCGAGGCCCGACCGTGGGTTGCGGTCGCCGTGAACTCGAGCACGGCGCCGAGTTTCTGCGTCAGCAGTCCCGTCAGCGAGTCCACGCGAACGCGAAAGACGCCATAGGTCGCATCAGGGTCGCGGCGCTCGCGGTACGGTTCTGACACCCCTTCGATCTGAGGCATATGCGACACGACATGTGCGGCGATCAGCTCGATCCGCGTACCGGGCGAAGCGCTCGGCGTCAGCAGCAGCTTGGCGCGGAAGTTGCTGCTGTCGTCACGATTGGGATCGGCGTCGGCGCTGTCGGTGATCTCACTCGACGTGCGACTGCGGCGGACATCACCGGCGACGCGGAAGGCCAATTGACCGGAGACGATCGGCCCCGACACCACCGCCGACGCTTGCCGAGTACGCGCGTCGCCGACGATCAGCCGCGCCCGCCCGCTCCAGGTCGCGATCGGCGCTGCGGTCGTAATGAAGATTGCGCCGGCAATCGCATTGCGCCCCTGCGTCGTGGTCTGGGGACTGCGAAAAATTTCGACCTGGGCGACGTCCCACAGCGGTGTGTTGCCGAATGCCAGCTCATTATAGCTGATCGCACGACCATCGACCTCGATCGTCACGCGCGGCCGCGTGCCGCCCAGAAACGCCGGCAAGTCGCGCAACGGCCCTGTCGAATCCTGCCCGCGGATCGTCGGCCCCTCACCACCTGATCCCAGCTGAACGTTGGGTGTCAGCGCCAACAACTGCTCGATCCGGTCTGGCGCGGCGAGCAGGTCGATCGACCCGGCGGTAAACACGGTAACGCTGCTTGGCGTCCGGCTGAGCGGGCGTAGGACGCGCTCGCCGGTGACGATGATGTCCGCGACAGCGGGTTGCTGGAGGAGGTGGCTGCCTTGCGACAGCTGTTCCGCTGTGAGCGCAGCAATACAGATCGAAGCTAACACCACGCTTCTTTTCCCCACCTAGAAGTAGACCGCCCAACCGCTTTTGCAAAGAGGGGCGACAACCGCTGTGACGCAAGCCGGCGGGCACAACCATTCTCGACAGTTCATTCAGCGGCGCGGTTTTGGGTGTTTTTCTCTGGAGATCGTGTGGTACTCGATCGATTCCGGTCTTTAAACTATCCCCATTCGAGCTCCAATGACCGTCTCTGGCCCGAACGAGGCGGCCGCCATCGTTCCGTCGAAGGTCCACTTATCACAAGACGCCACTTAAAAACCGACGGTCAGCAAACCACCAATTGCGGACATTCGCGTTTCATGAATAAAACATTTTCCTACTCGGCTGCGTTCTGACACATCATCGTCGATGCGGCCTGCTCGTTCCTCGATACCGATCTGCGCTGCACTGCCGTGCGCGGGCGGAGGGCGGCGT
>NZ_JANMWY010000296.1:0-3573 GCF_031380695.1 Sphingomonas sp.
CGCGGGCCATCGTTGATGCAGCGGGCGGAGACGAGATCGCGGGTATGAATATAGGGGGCTGGCGCCGTGCCCTCGCTCGACCAGCTGACTGGCCCGCCAGCAACTGACGGCCAGCCCCAGCGCATCCAGTAGCTGTCGAGATTGGTCCAGCCGACCGCGCCGGGGCGGGCGGGATTGGTGCAGGCGATGGTCATGCCGGGCTTGTCCGTAATGCCGAACAGCGCACCTTCGGGGGGCACATTGGCGACGCGATAGCTCGACCAGGCGAGGACGCAGCCGGCCTGGCGCGGGCGGCTGCACAGCGGGGTCGACTTGAACGTGCCGCCGACCAGTTTTCCCTGAGGGACAAGGACATTGAAGCCGGGGATGATCGCGAGCAGCATCCGCCGGGCGATCGGTTTCCCTTCGATTTCGTTGGCGAGAAGTTGCTGGAGGAGCAGCGAGCCCTGGCTCTGGCCGATCAGGACGAACGGCCGGCCGGCGTTGCGGCTGGCGAGATATTGGTGCCAGGCCCGCGACACGTCGCCATAGGCGATCCGGCCCGCCGCACTGACATCGCCGCCGGTCATCACTGCCGTGATCGCGCCGACGGTCATCTGGCGGTGGAGGGGGGCGAGGGTGCGGCAAACCGATCCGAAACGGGCAAGCTGATCGCGAGTGACCCGGGTTTCCTCTTTGGCGTCGGGGACGAGGTCGCTGTTGAGACCGGCGTCATGGCTGACGGTCGGGTAGACGTAGAAGCAGTCGACCGGCGGGTTGGGAGCGGGCGTGGCGGTGGTGCGGGCGGCGTAGCCGGTGGCGGGGAGATCGACCGTGGCGAGCGGGTTGGCGCAGACGTCCTTGCGGCCGGGGAGACAGAGCCAGTTGGTGTCCTGAGTGTAGTCGACGGCTGGCGGCGGGGCGGATTGAGCGGTGGCGGGCAGAGACCACAGAATCGAGAGGAGCAGGAGAAAGAAGCGGGATCCCGGATTAAATCCGGGATGACGGCTTTGAATACGCAACTTCACTCTACTCACTCCACGTCGAACAGGCCGGTCTGGGCGGTGGCGGGCGGCGTCAGGCCGAGGTGGCCCCAGCCGCGTCCGTTGAGGCAGCGACCGCGCGCGGTGCGGGCAATCAGGCCGAGCTGGATGAGGAACGGCTCGATTACATCCTCGATCGTGTCGCGTGGTTCGCTGAGGCCCGCCGCGAGGGTTTCGACCCCGACCGGGCCGCCATTGTAGAGGTCGGCGATCATGGTCAGATAGCGACGGTCCATCGCGTCGAGGCCGAGGCCGTCGATCTCCAGCCGGGTCAGCGCGCGATCGGCGGCGGGCGCGTCGATCGATCCGCCCCCGGCGGCGTGGGCGAAATCGCGGACGCGGCGGAGGAGGCGACCGGCGATGCGCGGGGTGCCGCGGCTGCGGCGGGCGATCTCGTGCGCGCCGTCTTCGGTCAGGTCGGTAGCGAGCAGGCGGGCGGCGCGGCGGACGACCTGCTCCAGCTCGGCAACGGTGTAGAAGTTGAGGCGGATCGGGATGCCGAAGCGGTCGCGCAGCGGGGTGGTGAGTAGCCCCTGGCGAGTGGTTGCGCCGACCAGGGTGAAGCGCGGCAGGTCGATGCGCACACTGCGGGCCGACGGTCCTTCGCCGATCATCAGGTCGAGCGCGCGATCCTCCATCGCCGGGTAGAGGATCTCCTCGACGGCGGGCGCGAGGCGGTGAATCTCGTCGATGAACAGGACGTCGCCGTCCTCGAGGTTGGTCAGCAGCGCGGCGAGATCGCCCGACTTGGCGATGACCGGGCCCGAGGTGGCGCGGAAGCCGACCCCCATTTCGCGGGCGAGGATGCCTGCGAGCGTGGTCTTGCCGAGGCCGGGCGGGCCGAAAAACAGGACATGGTCGAGTGCCTCGCCGCGCGCCTTGGCGGCGTTGACGAAGATGCGCAAATTCTCGCGCGCGCCCTGCTGGCCGACGAACTCGTCGAGCGACTTGGGCCGAAGCGCGGCGTCGGCGTCCTCGGCGGTGCGCTCGGGGGTGGTCAGGCGGGCGGGGTCAGTGGCCATCAATGGCTCGTATCTTGACACTGATTCACGGTCGCGCGCGGTGTCATGGGCGTCAAAATGAACAAGTTGATGGCGGCAAGTCGATGATCTTGTCTCTCTTTGGGACAGGGCCGCAACCATGATTTCGAAGGGGCCGGCGAGTCATGGCGCCATCAAGCATATTCGGGGGGCTTTAGGACAGGGTTTTGTGCGGAACTCAGTCTACTTCGCTGCCTTTCGCAGCGCCAGCCGAACGAGCGCGTCGAGCGTGGCGCCTTCTCCGATTTCCCCTGCAGCGGCCGTGACGGCGGCGGTGGCTTCGGCGGGTTTGAAGCCGAGGTTGGCGAGGGCTGACAGGGCGTCTCGCGCGGTGGTGCCCGTGGGGGGCGGGCTGCCAACGACGGCGGCGAGTGTGGGGCTGCCAAGCTTGCCGGTGAGTTCCATCGCGATACGCTGGGCGAGTTTGGGGCCGACGCCGTTGGCGCGGGCGATCATCGCCTTGTCGGCGTGGGCGACGGCGGCGGCGAGTTCGGCCGGACCCAGCACCGACAGGATGGCGAGAGCGACGCGGCCGCCGACACCCTGAACGCTGGTCAGTGCGCGGAAGCTCTCGCGCTCGGCGGCGGTGGCAAAGGCGAACAGGGTCATGCTGTCCTCGCGCACCTGCAGTTCGGTGAGGAGCAGGACCGCGCCGCCGACCGGGCCGATCGCGTCGAGCGTGCGGGCGCTGGCGAGGACGGCATAGCCGACCCCGGCGACGTCGATCACCGCGCCGTCGGCGGACGATTCGGCAAGGGTTCCGGTGAGGCGGGCGATCATGAGGGAAGGCTAGGCGATGCGCCGGGCCGTGGCCAGATGGTGCGCGTGGGTGATCGCCACCGCCAGCGCGTCGGCGGCGTCGGGGCCTTCGATTTTCACGCCGGGGAGAAGTCGCTGGACCATCGCGTGGACTTGGGCTTTCTCTGCGGCGCCGGTGCCGACGACCGCCTTCTTGACCAAGCGCGCGGCATATTCGCCGACGGTGAGCCCGGCGCGGGCGGCGGTCATCAGGACGACGCCGCGCGCCTGGGCGAGTTTCAGCGTCGACTGCGGGTTCTTGTTGAGGAAGATTTCCTCGGCGGCGGCGCTGTCGGGGTGATGATCGGCGATGACCGCGTCGAGCATGGTGGCGAGATGGGACAGGCGTTGGGGCAAGGGTTCGCTGGCGCTGGTCTTGAGCTGGCCGTTGGCGAGGTGGGTCAGGCGATTGCCCTCGGCGCGGATGAGGCCCCAGCCGGTCGAGGAGAGCGAGGGGTCGAGGCCGAGGATGATCATCAGCGCATGATCACCGCCGGCGACGGGCGCGTCCGCCGCGCGGGGATGCGCTGGCGGCGACAGCGGCGGGCAGGCCGATTAGCGCAATACCGCCGAGTTCCAGCAGCCAGTTGAGCCGCCAGCCGCCGATGCGGTCCATCAGCAGCGCGTCGACATGATCGAACGACGCCGCGCGGACCGCGATGAAGCCAAGCAGGACGACGATTCCGACCAGTGCGGCGCGGACCGGCCCCGAG
>NZ_JANMWY010000313.1:0-3977 GCF_031380695.1 Sphingomonas sp.
TCGAAGTCTATGACAACAGCCACATCATGGGGACCAATGCCACCGGGGCGATGATCGTCGCCGGGCCGGAGGGGTTCCGCAAGAACGCGTACCGCAAGTTCAACATCAAGTCGGCGCAGCCCGACGACGACTTCGGGATGATGAAAGAGGTGCTCGAGCGGCGGTTCGCGCGGCTCGAGAAGGAAGATCCCGACCGCTCGACCGGCGAATGGCCCGACCTGATCCTGATCGACGGCGGCAGGGGCCAGATTTCGGCAGTATGCGAGATCATGGAGCGCGCGGGGGTGCACGACATTCCGGTGATCGGGATCGCCAAGGGGCCGCACCACGGCCGCGACGGGCGCGAGGTGTTTCACTTTGCCGACGGGCGTGAGATCAGCCTGCCGCCCAACGCGCCGCTGATGTTCTACCTCCAGCGATTGCGCGACGAAGCGCACCGCTTCGCGATCGGCACGCATCGGGCGAAGCGGGCGAAGTCGCTGACGACGAGCACGCTCGACGAGGTACCGGGGATCGGGCCGAACCGGAAGCGGGCGCTGCTGATGCATTTCGGGACGGCGCGGGCGGTCAAGGCGGCGGCGCTGGACGATCTGGACCGGGCGCCGGGGATCAGCAAGGCGACCGCCCGGCAGCTTTACGACTATTTCCACCCGCGCGGCTGATGCGCGTCACCACCCCCGCCATCGTGCTGTCGCTCCGCGCCCATGGCGAGCATGGCGCGGTGGTGGGGCTGATGACCCCGGAGCATGGGCTGCAGGCGGCCTATGTCCGCGGCGCGCGGGGGCGGCGGATGCGGCCGGTGGTGATGGCGGGCAATTTGGTCGAGGCGCGGCTGGCGGCGCGGACGGAGGGGCAATTGCCGCACGCAGAACTCGAACTGAACCACAGCCGCGGGCCATTGCTGGCCGAGCCCTTGCCGGCAGCGGCGATCGACTGGGCCACGGCGCTGACCGCGACGGCCTTGCCCGAGGGCCAGCCCTACCCGCGGCTGTATGCGGCGCTCGACGGGCTGCTGGCGGCAATCGAGGCGGCACCGGCGGCAAGCGGGTGGGGGACGGCAATGGTGCGTTATGAGTTGTTGCTGCTGGCGGAGCTGGGGTTCGGGCTCGATCTGGAGACGTGCGCGGTGAGCGGGGCGCGCGGCGATCTGGTCGCGGTCAGTCCGCGATCGGGGCGGGCGGTCAGCGCGGCGGAGGCGGCGCCGTTCGCGGGCAAGCTGCTGGCGATGCCGGCGTTCGTGCGGGCGGGGGGCGAGGCGTCGGTGGCGGAGATCCTGCAGGGTTTGGCGCTGACCGGGCACTTCGTAATGCGCGACCTGATTACCGACCGCGCGCTGCCGGTAGCCGAAGCGCGAACGCGGCTGGTCGAGCGATTGGTGCGGATGGGCGGCGAATGAGCGTTGTCGCGCGAGCGCGCCTCGCCTAGGCCTCGATCATGAGCAGCAGCCTCGACAGCCTGGCGGTCCTTTTCCCCTTCGCGGCGAGCAGCGGCGACGTGACGGTGCGGGTGGCGGTCAGCTTCCTGGCCGAACAGTCGGACCCGTCGGCCGGGCGCTGGTTCTGGTCCTATCATATCCGCATCGAAAATCGCGGGAAGCGATCGGTGCAACTGCTGTCGCGCCACTGGAATATCCGTGACGGGCGCGGCGATGTGCATGAGGTGATCGGCGACGGAGTGGTCGGCGAAATGCCGCTGATCGCGCCGGGAGCGAGCTTCGACTATGTCTCCGGCTGTCCGCTCAGCACACCGACCGGGTCGATGGCCGGGACCTACCAGATGGTCGACGAGGATGGCCGCGCGTTCGACGCCGCAATCCCCAAATTCGCGCTGATCGGGCCGGTGGCTTAGCGCGTGTTCGCGATATACCAGGGGAGGGCCTCGGCCAGTCCCTGTGCGACCGTGTAGGTCGGGTCGAACGCGATCTGGCGGCGGGCTTTTGATATATCCGCTTGCGAGTGGCGGACGTCGCCGGGGCGGAAGTCGAGGTAGGCGGGGTCGCGGTGATAGGGGCGCTGGTGATCGCGGAGGCCGTCGCGAAGGAAGCCGAACAGCTCGTTCAGTGTCGTGCGATCGCCGACCGCGACGTTGAAGACGTCGTCCTGCGCGGCGTCGGGGGCGAGGGCGGCGCGGATATTGGCCTGGACCGCGTTGGCGACGTAGCAGAAGTCGCGGCTGGTCTCGCCGTCGCCGTTGATCGTCACGGCCTCGTCGCGCAGCATCGATGCAATCCACTTGGGGATGACCGCGGCATAGGCGCCCTCGGGGTCCTGGCGCGGGCCGAACACGTTGAAATAGCGCAGCCCAACCGCCTTGAAGCCGTAGCTGGTGGCGTAGGTCGAGGCGTAGATTTCATTGGCATATTTGGTCGCGGCATAGGGCGACAGCGGCTTGCCGATGCGTTCCTCGACCTTGGGCAGGGTCGGTTCGTCGCCATAGGTTGAGCTTGAGGCGGCATAGACGAACCGGCCGACCCCGGCGAGACGGGCGGCGTCAAGCATGTTGAGGAAACCGGTGATATTGACGTCGTGCGTGAGCAGCGGCTCCTCGATCGAGCGCGGGACGCTGCCGAGCGCGGCCTGGTGGAGGACGATGTCGACGTCGGCGACGGCCAGCGCGCAGGCGGCGCGGTCGCGGATGTCGCCGGTGATCATGCGGAAGTCCGCGCCGGCGCTGCCGACCGTGGCTAGCAATTCGTCGAGATTATGCTGGTGCCCGGTGGAGAAATTGTCGAGCCCGGTGACTGACTGACCAGCCGACAACAACGCCTCGACCAGGTTGGAGCCGATAAATCCGGCGGCGCCGGTGACGAGCCAGCGGCGGCGCTGGCCACTGATCTGCTGCAGGAGGTCGGGGGCGAAATATCGAACGGGCATAGGCGGCGTTTATCCCGGCAAAGGTAAAGCTTCGCTTAGGGTCTGCGCAGGGGCGGAGCAATCATCGCGCCATTGCGGACCGGGCGCGGGGGCCGTAGGTTGGACGAACCATGGCCAAGGCAACACGATCCGACGACTGGGGCTTTCCCCGCTGGCGTCCCTATGGCGCGAAGGGCCGAGAGGCGGTCCGCATCCGCCTGTGCGATCGCGAAGGGTGCAATGAGCCGGGGGACCGGCCGGCTCCAAAGGCGCCCAACATGCCCGATCGCTGGTATTTCTGCGTGACGCACGCCGGCGAATATAACCGCAACTGGAATTATTTCGCTGGTCTGACTGCAGAGGAAGCGGCGCGGCAGGCGGCGGAGGCCGAGGGCGGGCCGACCGCCTATCGCAGCTCGGCGCACTATCAGTGGGGCGGTCCAGGCGACGGCTCGCGCAGCCGCGACGAGATGTTCGCGCTCGACGTGCTGGAGCTCGATCCGGACGCCGATGGCGTGGCGGTCAAGGCGGCGTACCGGCGGCTGGCGAAGGAAGTGCATCCGGACGTCAAGCCCGGCGACAAGGCGGCGGCGATGCGCTTCCAGCAGGTGCAGACCGCCTATGAAGTGCTGCGCAAGGCCGAGGAGCGGCGCGAGGCGGTTAACGCCGCTTAGGTCGGCATGAAGGTCAGCGCTGCGGTTGCGATCGGGTCCTTCGGGTCGCCGACATGGGCGATGCCGCTGACGAAGCAGACCGAACGGGTGGTGCGGATGCAGCGGCAACGGGCATAGACGGTCTCACCCTTGAGCGCCGGGCGGAGATAGTCGATCCTGAGGTCGAGCGTGGCATTGGGCACGAACTTGTCCAATTTGATCCACACCGACAGGCCGGCCGCCATGTCGACCAAACTGACGATCGCGCCGCTGGCGAGGAGGCCGGATTCGGGCGCGCCGACGAGCTGCTCGCGCCATGGCATCGCGAGTTCGACCCAATCCTCGCCATGCCCTTCGTAGCGATAGCCGAGCGCGACGCCGTGACCGAGTTGGCCGACGATGGCGAAGAAGGCGGCTGCATCGAATTTGCCCTCAAGGGCGGCGGTGGAGAGATCGACGCGGCTCTCGCTCA
>NZ_JANMWY010000336.1:0-19286 GCF_031380695.1 Sphingomonas sp.
AGACATTGTTCGAGAAGGTCGCGGCATAGGTCGATGCGCTGACACCCATCAGCATCGCCTTGCTGAACCCGCCGACGAATAGCGGCGCGACGCTGCCGGCCGAGGTGAAGGCCATCGTATAGCCCCAGCAGCACCACAACAGGGCGGTCACCGAGACGATCATGAAGACCTGCATCAGCACGCTGAGCATGTTCTTGGTGCGGACGAGGCCGCCGTAGAACAGCGCCAGCGCCGGCACCGACATCATCAGCACGAGGGCCGACGAAACCAGCATCCAGGCGGTGTCGCCCTTGTTGACCATGGTCGCCTGGGCCGCGACGTCTGGCGCCTTGACCATTGCCGCCTGCGCAAACGCCGGGCCAGCCGTAAATGCGCCGATCGTCGCCGCTGCGAAAGTCTGTCGCCAAGCACGCTTCATCGAATCCCCCGTCTTTGTGTGCAGTGCAGCAAGAAGGATGCGGACGGCCTTCGTCAATGGATGCAGCGCCGAAACGCTGGTGAATTGTTGACCTTCCCTTCGCACGCCAGCAAAGGCGGCGATGATGACTGCCATGTCGCTTTCCCCCGAACGCCGTTCGATGATCTTCTGGACCGGTTGCGCGATGATCGCCGTCGGCGTGCTGTTGCATGTGCCGATGCTGGCCGAGGCGCGGGCGATGGGCAATCGGCTGGTCGGCATGCCCGCCGACGCGCCGATGATCGGCGGCATGGTGCTGATATTGCTTGGCGCGCCACTGGCCTTCTTCGGGGCGCTGGCCGGCAAGCGGGTCCATGTCGGCGAGGATGCCGTGCGCTTCGAAGCGCAACCGAACACGCCGATCGGCGCGGCGCAGATCGTCGTACTGCTGGTGCTGGTCATCGGCCTGGTGATCGACGTTATGAAGCCGGCGACGCTCGGCTTCGTACTGCCCGGGCTTGCGCGCGAATATGGCATTTCTAAAGCGACTGCCGCGCTGCTGCCATTCTGCGCGCTGACCGGAACGACGGTCGGATCGTTCGTGTGGGGCTGGCTGGCGGACGCCTATGGCCGGCGCACCTCGATCATCCTGTCGACCATCTTGTTCGTCTCGACCTCGATCTGCGGAGCGATGCCGGCCTTCTGGCTGAACCTCGTCATGTGCTTCCTCATGGGCGCGTCGGCCGGAGGGATGCTGCCAGTCGTCTATACCTTGCTTGCCGAGATCATGCCGCCGCGCCACCGCTCGTGGGTATTGGTGCTGGTCGGCGGCAGCGGGCTGGTCGGCGGCTATCTCGCCGCCAGCGCCGCGGCACATGCGTTCGAGCCCAGCTACGGCTGGCGAAGCCTGTGGCTGCAGGGGTTCCCCAGTGGCCTGCTGTTGCTCGCGCTGTCTCGGTTCATTCCCGAAAGTCCCGGCTTCCTCCTCGCCCAGGGCGACGTCGAAGGGCTGGCCCGGCTTGAGCGGCGGCTCGGAATTGTCGAGGTAAAGCCCGACATGTCGGTCGCTCATGTAGCGCCACCGCGCGGGCAACTAACCGCCGCATTGGTGGTCGCCGCAGTGGCGTGGAGCTTCATCAATTTCGGGCTGCTGCTATGGCTGCCGGCCGACCTGCAGCAACGCGGCTTCGATTCGGCGGCGGCGAGCGGCGTGCTGGCCAAGTCGTCGCTGATCGCGTTGCCAACCATCGCTCTGACCGCCTGGCTGTACAGCCAGTGGAGCACGCGCTGGACGCTCGTCGCGATGCTGGCGGTCATGCTGGCCGGGCTACTCGGTACGCTGCTCCCGCCGCCGGTGCTTGCCCGCCAGCCGATCCTGATGACGGTGATCGCGCTGCTCATCATCGGCACCAACGGACTCATTGCCGTGCTTCTGCCCTATGCCGCGGAGATCACACCGCTCGCTCGGCGCGGCAGCGGTACCGGGCTCATCGCGGGCAGCAGCAAGGTCGGCGGGGTAGCGGTGCAGGGCTTCGCGCTGGCGGGGCTTATCCCGACACTGGGCGGCGCCGCGATCGGCCTGATCGCGCCGACCATCGCCGCCATGGCGCTGATGGCCTGGGCAGGACGCGAGACCCACGGAACGACGCTCGCCGCGCTCGAAACGGGCTGACCGAGCGCACTATTCATTTTCCGCGACGGGGAAACCAACGCACGATGCTTCGTTGCGAGGAACAGGCCCGGCCCCTGTGCCTGGCGCGGTTCACTCGCTAGGATATAGCGGCACCATGCCCATTGCGATCTCGACCCTTGTTCGACCGATCATCCTGTCCGGGGGATCGGGTACGCGGCTGTGGCCGCTGTCGACTCCGGCGCGGCCCAAGCAGTTTCTGCCGCTGGTTGGCGAGCGCTCGCTGCTCGGTGAGACGTTCGCCAGGCTGTCCGACCCCGCGCTATTCTCCGCCCCGACGGTGATTTGCGGGGCGGGCCATGTCGAGCAAGTGCAGGTCATCGCTGCCTCGCTCGGCCTATCATCTCCGCGCATCGTCGCCGAACCGTGCGCGCGCAACACGGCGGCGGCGGTGGCGCTCGCCGCACTGACTGCCACCGATCCCGACGAGTTGCTGCTGATCCTGCCGAGCGACCATCATATCGAGCGGCCCGACTTGTTCCGCGCGACCGTTGCCGAGGCGCTCGCCGCCGCGGAGGCCGGGATGATCGTCACCTTCGGAATGAAACCGACACGGGCCGAGACCGGCTTCGGCTACATCGAGACTGGCGCGGTCGCGATCGGCACGGTGCGCCATGTCGCACGCTTCATCGAGAAGCCCGATGCCGAGCGCGCCACGGCGATGATCGACGATGGCCGCTTCCTATGGAACGGCGGCATGTTCTTCGCCCGCGCGTCAACGCTGGTCGAGGCGTTCGAGCAGCACAGTCCCGACGTCATCGCCGCCGTCCGCGCCTCGATCGACGATCCTGCCGCGCTGCTCGTCACTCCGGGCGCCGATCGGTTCGCCGCGACGCCGGCGATCGCCTTCGATCATGCGGTGATGGAAAAACACGACCGCACGGGCGTCATCCCGTCCGATTTCGGCTGGTCGGACGTCGGTAGCTGGACGGCGACCTACGAGCGCTCGGTGCAAGACGGCGGCGGCAACGCGGTCGAGCCCGGCTCGGCAGTGATCGACGGCAGCGGCAATTTGTTGCGCTCGAGCGGCCCGCGAATCATCACCTTCGGCGTCGACCGGCTGATGATCCTCGCGACCAACGAGGTCGTTTTGGTCGCGCCGCTCGACGATGCACAGCGGGTGCGCGAGGCCTACGAACGATACCGCGAACTCACCAGCGATACTTAATCCTCGGGTGCGATTGTCGCGCGCAGGCCGTCGAGCGCCGCCGTCACCGGGATCTGGCACGACAGGCGGCTGTTCGGCTGACGCCCGTCACTGCTGTCGAGCAGGTCGTTCTCGTCCTCGCTAATCGCCGGCAGCCGGTCGGAGAATTCCTCGTCGACATAGACATGGCAGGTCGCGCAGCTGAGGCAGCCGCCGCACAGCGCGAGGAGCTCGTCGAACCCTGCGTCGCGGATATTCTCCATCAGGCTCTGCCCGTCGGTGGCCTCGATGCTGCGCTCGTCGCCGGAGCGATTGGTAATGGTGATGCTGGTCATGCGCGCCCCTTGGCGCATCCGGCGTCGGTCTGCAATATATCGGTACGGCGCTGGCCTCCCGCGTGGGCAGGCGATAGGGCGCGGGCCATGCGCATCGGCTTCCTGTTCAATCATGACCAGTTGCACCAGGTCGCGCACAGCCTGCCGATCGCGCTTCGCCTGGCCGAGATGGGCACCGGCGCGGAGATCATTCTCGCAGTGACTAACAAGTGGTTGCGCGCCGAGGTGGAGCGGGTGGCGGGCGACGCGATCGGGCTTGGCGTGACGCTGGTCTCGCTCGATCTGACGCGCCGCCGGTCGCGACTGGCGGAGCGCCTAGTCGGTGGAGTGCTGCCCGCGCGCAAATGGTTTGTGCTCCAGGACAATCTCGACTTCTTCCGCTCACTCGATGTGCTCGTCGTCACCGAAAAGACCTCGCTTGCGCTGAAACGGCGCTTCGGGCTCGACCGGCTGAAAATCGTCCACACCCGCCACGGTGCTGGCGATCGCGCGGTCGGGTTCGACAAGTCCAGCGCCGGGTTCGACCTGGTGCTGGTCTCCGGCCCCAAAATCGGCGAACGGCTGGTCGCCGAGGCGGGGGTCGATCCGGCGCGCATCGCCCAGGTCGGCTATCCCAAGTTCGATCTCCATCGCGATACGATGGCAGACATTTCGCGCGACCGGCCGATCGTCCTCTACAACCCCCACCCCTCGCCGCACCTGTCGTCCTGGTACCGATTCGGGCCGGCGATCATGGACTGGTTCGTCGCGCATCCCGACTATCGCCTGATCTTCGCGCCCCACGTCATGCTGTTCGAACGGCCGCTGGCGGTCTCGATCGACCGGTTGCGCGCGGCGCGCCCGGGCCCGATCGAGCAGCGCTGGCGCGATGCTCAGAATATCCTGATCGACACCGGCAGCCGCGCGTCGACCACCATGGCCTACACCAACGCCGCCGACATCTACCTTGGCGACGCCAGCAGCCAGGTCTATGAATTTCTCCTCCGGCCGCGCCCATGCGCGTTCGTCGATGCCCACCATACGATCTGGCGCGGCGATCCGAACTACGCCCATTGGCAGGCGGGCCCGGTGATCGAGGACATCGGGCATCTGGGCCACGCCCTGCGCCTCGCCCGCGACGGCTTTGAACTTAGGTATCGCCCGGTTCAGGAACGACTGTTCGCCCACAGCTTCGACTTGACCGACGAGCCCTCCGCGACCCGCGGGGCGCGGGCGATTGCCGAGTTCGCCCGGGGCTGACTTGCATCCACTGCGGCTGATCACGACTTAGAGCGACGTGCCCCCTGCCTCCGCCCCACTCTCGGTCCTTGACCTCGCCCCGATCGCCGAGGGCAGCGACGCCACGCGGGCGCTGGGCAATTCCCGCGATCTGGCGGCCCACGCCGACGGACTGGGTTACACCCGCTACTGGATGGCCGAACATCATTCGATGCCGGGTATTGCCAGCGCCGCGACGTCGGTCGCGCTGGCCTATGTCGGCGCGTGCACCTCGACGATTCGCCTCGGCGCAGGCGGGATCATGCTGCCCAACCACAGTCCGCTGCAGATCGCCGAGCAGTTCGGAACGCTGGCCGCACTTTATCCGGGGCGGGTCGACCTCGGACTCGGCCGCGCGCCGGGCACCGACCAGGCGGCGGCCCATGCGATGCGCCGCAACTTCACCGCCGACGTCAATCAGTTCCCGCGCGATGTCGTTGAGTTAATGGACTATTTCCATCCCGCCAAGCCGCGCCGGGTGCGCGCGATCCCCGGTGAAGGGCTCGACGTGCCAGAGTGGATCTTGGGCTCCAGCACCTTCGGCGCGCAGCTGGCGGCAATGCTCGGCCTGCCGTTCGCCTTCGCCTCGCACTTCGCGCCGCAGATGATGATGGAGGCGATCGCCATCTATCGCGGCGAATTTCGCCCGAGCGCGCGCCAGGCCACTCCGCACGTCATGCTCGGCTTCAACGTGTTCGCGGCCGACAGCGATGCCGAGGGCGAGCTGCTCGCGACCTCGATGCAGCAAGCGGTGGTCGCGCTGCGCTCGGGCAATCCGGGGCAGCTCAAGCCGCCGCTGGCCGGTTATCGCGACACGCTAGGCTGGAACGAGCGGACGATGATCGAGGGCTTCCTCGCCGCATCTGCAATCGGTGGGCCGGCTCGCGTTGCCGAGCAGGCCGCAGCGTTTGTGGCGCGCACCGGAGCGGATGAACTGATGGTCACGTCGCAGATATTCGACCACGATGCGCGCAAACGCTCTTACACGCGGCTCGCCGAGGCGACGGGCCTTCGTCACGCCGCGACCAGGGAAACCGCCGCCGTCGCCTGAAACTATCGCCCCAGCCAGTTTGGGATCCCGTTTACCAATTTTTGGTTGCGTCTGACTAACCACTTCTCCATCTTGTCAGGGTCGCGATTGCCACGATTCGCGGCAAGGTGACTCATGCCATGAGCGCCGTCCGCCAAGGTTGGCCACTTAGATGGAAGTTGAGTCGATGCACGGATATCCGCCAGCCCAGGGCCTATACGACCCCGCCTTCGAGCGGGACGCGTGCGGCATGGGCTTTGTATCCCATGTCAAGGGATTGCGGTCGCATTCGATCATCACCGACGGCCTCATGATCCTCGAAAGCCTGGTCCATCGCGGCGGTGTTGCGGCCGATCCCGAGGTGGGTGACGGCGCCGGCGTGCTGATCCAGGTGCCCGACGCGCTGATCCGCGCCTGGGCCGGCGACAAGGGCCTCAACCTGCCCCCCGCGGGCGATTATGCGGTCGCGATGTGCTTCCTGCCGCGCGACGAGGCGGCGGCAGCGGTGGCAATGGACCGGCTCGAGCATTTCGTCCAGATCGAGGGCCAGCGCATCGTCGGTTGGCGCGACGTGCCGGTCGACGACCGCCGCATCGGCGTGTCGGCGCGCGAAACCCAGCCGACGCTGCGCCAGGCGATCATCGCGCGCGGGCCCAACACCCACGACCAGGATCAGTTCGAGCGCAAGCTGCTGGCGATCCGCAAGCAGACCCAGAACCCGCTCGCCGACCTTGCGAGCAAGCGCGCCCAGCCCGCGCTGGCCGATTTCTACATCGCCTCGATGTCGAGCCGGACATTGGTCTACAAGGGCATGTTGCAGCCCCGGCAGCTCGCCACCTTCTACAAGGATCTGTCGGACCCGCTGGCGGTGTCGGCGCTCGCGCTGGTCCACCAGCGTTTCTCGACCAACACCTTCCCGTCGTGGCGGCTGGCGCATCCCTACCGGCTGCTCGCTCACAATGGCGAGATCAACACGCTGCGCGGCAACGTCAACTGGATGAATGCGCGCCGCCGCACGCTCGAATCGCCGCTGCTCGGCGCCGATCTCGACAAGATGTGGCCGATCATCCCGCACGGCCAGTCGGACACCGCCTGCCTCGACAACGCGCTTGAGCTGCTGATCGCCGGCGGCTATTCGCTCGCCCATGCGATGATGCTGCTGATCCCAGAGGCGTGGGCCGGCAACGACGCGATGGATCCGGCGCGGCGCGCGTTCTATGAATATCATGCCGCGCTGATGGAGCCGTGGGACGGGCCGGCGGCGGTCGCCTTCACCGACGGACGCCAGATCGGCGCGACGCTCGACCGCAACGGGCTTCGCCCGGCGCGCTATTTCGTGACCGACGACGACCGCGTCGTAATGGCGTCGGAAATGGGCGTGCTGCCGATTCCCGACGAGCGGATCGTCAAGAAGCATCGCCTGCAACCCGGGCGGATGCTGCTGATCGACCTCGAGCAGGGCCGGATCATCGAGGATGAGGAGCTCAAGGCCGACCTTGCCGCGGCCAAGCCTTACGGCGAATGGCTCAAGCAGACGCAATACAAGCTGGAGGACCTTCCCGCCGGTGCCGACGCGCCGCAGGAGACTGCGCCCGATGCGCTGCGCCAGACGCAAAAACTGTTCGGCTACACCGACGAGGATCTCAAATATTTCCTCGCGCCGATGGCCCGCGACGGTGACGATCCGCTCGGGTCGATGGGCACCGATACGGCGCTGGCGGTGCTCAGCGATCGGCCGCGGATGCTGTACGATTATTTCAAGCAGAACTTCGCCCAGGTGACCAACCCGCCGATCGACCCAATCCGCGAGAGCCTCGTCATGTCACTCGTCTCGATGGTCGGTCCGCGCCCGAACCTGCTCGGTCTCGAAGCCGGCAACCACAAAAGGCTCGAAGTCGCCCAACCGATCCTGACCAATGCCGAGCTGGAAAAAATCCGCTCGATCGAGGACAGCCTCGATGGCGCGTTCAGCACGGTCACGCTCGACGCCACCTGGCCGGCGAGCGGTGGCACGATGGCGCTCGACGCGGCGCTGCAGCGGCTGTGCTGGGAAGCGACCGAGGCGGTGCTGGCCGACGCCAATCTGGTCATCATCTCCGACCGCGCGGCATCGGCTGATCGCATCCCGATCCCGGCCGCGCTGGCGACCGGCGCGATCCATCATCAGCTGATCCGCCAAGGGCTGCGGATGCAGGCGGGCCTGGTCGTCGAGACCGGCGAAGCGCGCGAAGTGCATCATTTCTGCGTGCTGGCAGGCTATGGCGCCGAGGCGATCAACCCGTGGCTGGCGTTTGACACGATCGCGGCGCTCGACGGCGGCGAAAAAGGCCAGGAGAAATACATCAAGGCCGTCGGTAAGGGCATCATGAAGGTGATGTCGAAGATGGGGATCTCGACCTTCCAATCCTATTGCGGCGCGCAAATTTTCGACGCGATCGGCATTTCGCAATCGGTCGTCGACCGCTATTTCACCGGGACCAAATCGGTGATCGACGGGATCGATCTCGAAACGCTGGCCGAGGAATGCGTGCGGCGTCACGCCTTCGCCTGCGCCGCCGACGAAGCGCTCGACATCGGTGGCTATTATGCCCAGCGCGAGGGCGGCGAGGCCCATGCCTGGACGCTGACCAGTATCGCCAATCTGCAGCACGCCGTGCGCGGCAATATCCCGGCGAAATTCCGTGCCTTCTCGGCCGAGATCGACGCCGGCGACACGCGCCTGCCGACGATCCGCTCGCTGCTGGCGATGAAGCCCGCGGGTGCGGCGATCGACGTTGCTCAGGTCGAACCGGCCACCGCCATCGTCAAGCGTTTCGCCACCGGGGCGATGAGTTTCGGATCGATCAGCCGCGAGGCGCATACAACACTCGCCAAGGCGATGAACCGCATCGGCGGCCGCTCCAACACCGGCGAGGGCGGCGAGGAGCCCGACCGCGCCCACCCGCTGGCCAACGGCGACAGCGAACGTTCGGCGATCAAGCAGGTCGCGTCGGGGCGGTTCGGCGTCACCGCCGACTATCTTGTCTCGGCCGACGAGCTCCAGATCAAGATCGCCCAGGGCGCCAAGCCCGGTGAGGGTGGGCAATTGCCCGGCCACAAGGTCGATGTCGCCATTGCCACCGTGCGCCATTCGACCCCCGGGGTCGGTCTGATCTCGCCCCCGCCGCACCATGACATCTACTCGATCGAGGATCTCGCCCAGCTGATTCACGATCTGCGCTCGGTCAATCCGACGGCGCGGATTTCGGTCAAGCTGGTGTCCGAAGCGGGCGTCGGCACGGTTGCGGCGGGCGTCGCCAAGTGCCGCTCCGACCATGTCACCATCTCGGGCTATGAAGGGGGCACCGGCGCGTCGCCGCTGACCTCGCTGACCCATGCCGGGCTGCCGTGGGAAGTCGGCCTGGCCGAGACCCACCAGACACTGCTCCTCAACGGCCTGCGCGACCGGATGGTGGTGCAGGCCGATGGCGGCCTGCGCACCGGGCGCGACGTGCTGATCGCTGCCATGCTCGGCGCCGATGAATTTGGCTTCGCCACTGCACCGCTGATCGCGGCGGGCTGCATCATGATGCGCAAGTGCCATCTCAACACCTGCCCGGTCGGCATCGCCACGCAGGATCCGGTGCTGCGCGCGCGCTTCACCGGCACACCTGAACATGTCGTCAACTACCTCTTCTTCGTCGCCGAAGAAGTCCGCGAGTTGCTCGCCTCGCTCGGCCTCAAAACCCTCGGCGATGCGGTCGGACGGAGCGATTTGCTCAGCCAGTCGCTGGCCGGCGAAGGCCATTGGAAGGCGAGCGGGATCGACGTCGCCAAGCTGCTCCATCGTCCCGATGCGCCCGCCCCGATCGGCAAGCATGTCGGCCACGCCTCGCCGATGCGGGTCGACGAGCAGATCATCGCCGCGCTCGACCAGCCGCTGCCGATCAAGCTCGACCTCAGTATCGGCAACGACGACCGCTCGGTCGGCGGCCGCGTGTCGGGCGATCTCGTCCGCAAGATGGGCACCGAGCGCATGCCCGACGGCGGCCTCGACGTGATCCTGCGTGGATCGGCCGGCCAGAGCCTTGGCGCCTTCCTCATTGCCGGGATCACGCTCGACGTCATCGGCGACGCCAACGACTATGCCGGCAAGGGCCTGTCCGGCGGTCGCATCATCGTCCGCCAGCCCGACAGCGCCCCGCGTGTGAGCAGTGACAACATCATCGTCGGCAACACCTGCCTCTACGGCGCGACCGGCGGCGAAGCCTATTTCGGCGGAATGGCCGGCGAGCGCTTTGCTGTGCGCAATTCGGGCGCGACTGCGGTGGTCGAGGGAATCGGCGACCATGGCTGTGAGTATATGACGGGCGGCACGGTCGTCGTGCTTGGCCGCATCGGGCGCAATTTCGCGGCTGGCATGTCGGGCGGCATTGCCCTGGTCCACGACCCGCGCGGCGAACTGAAGGTCAAGTGCAACATGACCAGCGTGACGCTCGACCCGGTCGAGGATCCGGCGGCACTGAAGGCGCTGATCGAGCAGCATGCCGCGCGCACCGGCAGCGTCCGGGCGTGCGAATTGCTCGACCATTGGGACAGGACGCTGGGCGAGTTCACGCTCGTCATGCCGACCGATTACCGCCGCGCGCTCCAAGCGCAGGCGCAGGCAATGCAGGACCTTGCGGCATGACCGACCCAACCGGCTTCCTCACCATCGACCGCCATGATCGGACGACGCGCCCAATCGCCGAGCGGGTGCGCGATTATCGCGAATATGTCCTCCCGCTGCGGACCGA
Organism: Sphingomonas sp.; assembly: GCF_031380695.1. Taxonomy (GTDB): domain Bacteria; phylum Pseudomonadota; class Alphaproteobacteria; order Sphingomonadales; family Sphingomonadaceae; genus Sphingomicrobium. The sequence continues at coordinate 10,632 of NZ_JANMWY010000336.1, forward strand.
CGAGGTCGAAATCCAGGCCACGCGCTGCATGGATTGCGGCGTGCCCTTTTGTCACACCGCCTGCCCGGTCGGCAATTTCATCCCCGACTGGAACGGGCTGGTCAGCGACCGGCATTGGCAGGCGGCGTGCGACCGGCTGCACCGCACCAATAATTTCCCTGAATTCACCGGCCGCGTCTGCCCCGCGCCGTGCGAAGCGGCGTGCACGCTCAACATTGATGACGCGGCGGTGACGATCAAGACGATCGAATGCGCCATCGTCGACAAGGGGTGGGAGCAGGGCTGGATCAAGCCGATGCTGGCGCCGCGCGGGTCGGGCAAGCGCATCGCCGTCGTCGGATCGGGTCCGGCCGGCCTCGCCTGTGCTCAGCAGCTGGCGCGAATGGGCCATGCACCGACGGTGTTCGAAAAGAGCGACCGTCTCGGTGGGCTTCTGCGCTACGGCATCCCCGACTTCAAGATGGACCGCGCATTGATCGACCGGCGCATCGTGCAGATGGAAGCCGAGGGCGTCATCTTCCGCACCAACATGGAGATCGGCGGGGTGCTCAGCGTCGAGCGGGTGCTCGACGATTATCATGTCATGGTTCTGGCCGGGGGCGCGGAGTGGCCGCGCGATCTCGACATTCCGCAGCGCGCCGCCGGCAACATCCACTTTGCGATGGATTTCCTGACCCAGCAGAACCGCCGCGTCGCCGGCCTGCCGGTCGAGGGCGAGGAAATCAGCGCTCACGGCAAGCATGTCGTCGTCATCGGCGGCGGCGATACCGGGTCGGACTGCATTGGCACGTCAAATCGACAAGGCGCGGCGTCGGTCACCCAGCTCGAGATCATGCCTGAGCCGCCGGTGCGCGAGAACAAGGCGCTGGTGTGGCCGCACTGGCCGCTCAAGTTGCGCACTTCGACGTCGCAGGAAGAGGGCGTCGAACGGCTATTCTCGACCGCGACTCGCGAGGCATTGCTCGAAGGCGGGACGGTGCGCGAACTCGTATGCGAACGCGATGGCGAGCAGGTCACCATCCCGGCCGACCTCGTCCTGCTGGCGATGGGCTTTCTCGGTTCTCCATCCGACGGTGTGGTCGGCAAGGCCGGCGCGGAAATCGACCGTAACAGCTACGCTACCTCGCGCCCCGGCGTGTTCGCGTGCGGGGATATGCGGCGCGGCCAGTCGCTGGTCGTGTGGGCAATCCGCGAGGGGCGCGAATGCGCCAAGCAAATCGACCGCCATTTTGCGGTGAATATTTGACTGTCATTTCTGTGACATATCCGCAACGGGATCCCACTTTCCCGATTGTGCACCGCAACAAATCCCCGCATGACGGTCAGACCGACAGGAGGAACTCGCCAGACTAGAAGCGCGGGATCCCGGCGGCAGGAGAAGGACAACCTTTTTCGGGGGATTATAATGAGCAACCATCAACGCGCGAGCGGCGGCCGAGCCAACATTCCGTATCGGTTGAGCTTTATGCGGTGCTGCTTTAACGTCGCCGGTGCCGCAATCCTGGCATCTTTGTCCACAGGCGCACTTGCGCAGGATAGTTTGCCGCCAAAGGAAGCGACCGCTCCGACGCCGGCAGCCGTTGCGACTCAGATAACTACGCCTGCAATGGCCGGTCCGCTTACCGGAAATGCCAAGCCTGGAAAGCTGGACGCAGGTCCTTTTGGCGAAGTCTACGTTACAGGTGTCGCAAGCGGCTTAGGCTTGACACAGGATCATGTTGTTCCCGGCGACAAACATTCCCGGATCGATATCAGCAACGGACAGATCTTCATTCAAAAGATCGATGGTCCCATTCAATTCTTTATTCAGGCTGGCGTATATTCGCTTCCCGCGCTTGGCGCGGGTTATGTGAAGGCGAAGGATGTTACACCCCTAACCTACGACTACATTCCGCAAGCGTTTGTGAAGCTCGTGCCATCCGACCATTTCAATATTTTGATCGGCAAGCTGCCAACGCTTCAAGGCAACGAGTATACGTTCACGTTCGAGAATATGAATATCAATCGGGGACTCCTGTGGAACCAGGAGAATGCCGTCAACCGTGGCATTCAGGCGAACTTTTCGCGAGGCAAGCTTAGCGTGTCTGTATCGCTAAACGATGGTTATTATTCGGCTAAGTATAACTGGTTGTCGGGCTTGGTCAGCTATGCGGCGACGCCTCGCGATACGATTGTTTTCGTCGCAGCGGCTAACCTCGGCACGACGCGCAAATCCAGCTTCGCGACGCCGCTCCTTCAAAATAATGGTGAACTTTACAACATCATTTACACGCACAGCGAAGGGGCGCTGACCATTTCACCTTACCTCCAGCTGACTCGCGTCCACCGTAAGGAATCGCTGGGAATTGATCGCAGTGCAGGTACATTTGGCGCCGCTGTGTTGGTCAAATATACGCTTACCCCTCAGTTTGCGATGGCAGCGCGCGCCGAGTACATCAGGTCAAGGGGCGGCCGGAATAGCGGTCGGCCAAACCTCCTGTATGGTCTAGGAAGCAAGGCTTATTCCCTGACTCTCACGCCGACCTACCAGCACGGTATCTTTTTTGCCCGCGCCGAACTCGCCTATGTCCACGTGACGAACTCGACCGTGGGATTCGCCTTCGGGCAAGACTTGAGCAAAAAGTCGCAGACCCGTGGCACGCTGGAGGCGGGCTTCCTCTTTTGATGCTTCAGCTTCTGACCTGATGGCTACATCCGGCGCCGCCGCAGGGGCGGTGACGCCGGGTGACCATTCACACGGCCTTGACGATGTCCTTGATCGACACGGCCATATCGGCAAGTCGGCCCAGGTCAACCAACCGCCCCGCTCCGATCAATGTCCGCCCGGCCATGAACTCGCCCGGCATGTTGACCGCTTCGACCGCCAGCACGCGGTTGGCGTCCGACAGGTGCCAGATGGCGAACTTCGCCTCCTCATAGGATCCACGCACGACCAGTCGGTGCGAATCGAACGGGATGCCGGCTATCTGCAGCTTCAGCGCGTATTGATCCGACCAGAACCACGGCACTTCATGCGCCGGCTGCGGCTTGCCCATGATGTCGGCGGCGACGCGGCGGCCCTGCTCGATCGCATTGGGCACGCTTTCCAGCCGGAACATGCGGTCGCCATAAAGTGGCATCGGTCGCCAGCTCATGTCACCGATGGCATAGATGCCGGGGACCGAGGTGCGGGCATTCGCATCGACAACGACGCCGCCCTCCTCGCACGAAATCCCCGCCTCGCGCGCCAGCCCATCGCACAATTGCGCCCCGACCCCGACCAATGCGGCATCGCACGATATGATGCTGCCATCCTCAAGTCGAATGCCGGTAACCCGGTCCGCGCCGACGAAGCTGACGATTCGAACGCCAGTGCGAATATCGACGCCCTGGGCGCGGTGATATTGGTCGAAGAAGGCAGCCAGCGGCTCGCACGCCACGCGCGCGAGGATGCGGTCCTCACGCTCCAGCAGGATCGGTTTCGCACCCAGCGCAATTGCCGACGCTGCGACCTCCAACCCGATATAACCGCCCCCGACGATTGCCAGGGCCGAGCCGGGCACGACCGCCGCCCTGATTGCATCGGCATCGGCCAGATCGCGGAGGTGGAGGATACCGGCGAGCTCCGCACCAGGGATCGGCAGGCGCCGCGCCCGCGAGCCGGTCGCCAGCACCAGCACATCGAACGGCAACACCGCGCCGTCATCGAGCGCTACCGTCCGCGCCTCTCCATCGACATGAGTCACGGTGGTGCCCAGCCGTAGGTCGATATCTACCTTGGCGAAATACTCTGCCGGACGCAGGCGCAGCGATTCGACGGTCGCCTCACCCTTGAGATAGGCTTTCGACAAGGGCGGCCGATGATAAGGCAAATGCGGTTCGTCGCCGATCAGCGTGATCGGCCCACGATGCCCCGCCTGGCGCAGCGCGGTACACAGATTGCCCCCGCCATGCCCCGCGCCGACAATGACCACACGCGCCGTTTCGCTCATTCCAACCGCTCCCCAGATATCGCGATCTGTCTTTGCCGGGTGCAACGACGCGTGCAATCCCCGTCAGGCTGGCGCGAACCCGGTGCGCGTCACGAAATCGCCGAGCCGTTCGCCCGTCTCGCGCCCCGCAGCATAGCGGCCGAGCAGATCCTCCATCACGCCGAGAATGACCGGCTCGCCGACATTTTCCAGCGCCATCTTGTTGAGCCGCTCGCCGTGGAAGCCACCGCCCAGATAGAGGTTATATTTACCCGGCGCGCGCCCGCTCAGCGCAATCTCGGCCACGTAAGGCCGCGAGCAGCCATTGGGACAGCCGCTGATGCGGATGGTGATCGGGTCGTCGGTGAGGCCGTGCTTCGCCAGGATCGGCTCGATCTTGTCCAGCAGCTCGGGCATGTAGCGCTCGGCCTCGGCCATCGCCAGGCCGCAGGTCGGCATCGCGACGCAGGCGATCGAGTTGAGCCTCATGGCGCTACGGGCATTGCTCTCGCTCAAGCCATGCTCAGCCAAAATCGCCTCGATCCGCGCCTTTTCGGACGCAGGCACGTCGGCGATGATGACATTCTGGTTGGGCGTGTAGCGAAAATTGCCGTGATGGATTTTCGCCACTGCGCGCAGCCCGTCGAGCCACTTCTGCTCGCCCCGGTTCCACACCCGCCCGCTCGGCACGAACAGGGTGCAATGATGCGTCCCCCGGTCGGTCTCGCGCCAGCCGAAGCGGTCGCCATTCGACGTGAACGCAAAGGCCCGCGCCGGTTCGAGCGCATGGCCTAGTCGCCGCTCGATCTCCGCCTTGATCCAGTCGAGGCCCTTCGCATCGACCGTATATTTGAAGCGCGCATGGTGGCGGTCGATGCGGCTGCCATAATCGCGCTGGACGCCCATCACCGCCTCGGTTGCGGCGCTGACCTCGGCCTTGGGAATATAGCCGATGGCGTCGGCCAGACGCGGATAGGTAGTATCGTCATTCTCGGTCCGGCCCATGCCGCCGCCAATAGTAACGTTGAACCCCTCCAGCCCGTCCGGCCCGGCGATGGCAATGAAGCCCAGATCCTGGGTGTAGATGTCGATGTCGTTCGACGGCGGGACGGCGAAGCCGATCTTGAACTTCCGCGGCAAATAGGTGCGGCCATAAAAGGGCTCAACCGGCTCCGACTGGGCGACCTTCTGATCATTGTACCAGATCTCGTGATAGGCGCGGGTTTTCGGGATGAACTCGTCGCTGATCCGACCCGAAATCGCCGTGACCTCGGCTTGCACGTCGCTGTCCTCGGCGTCGGACGGCTGCATCACGTTACGATTGACGTCGCCGCACGCCGCGATGCTGTCGAGCAGCGCGTCGTGTAGGCCCTGGATCGTCGGACGGACCTCGTCCTTGACGATCCAGTGGAACTGAAACGTCTGGCGCGTCGTGATGCGGATCTGGTCGTTGCCGTGCATTCGCGCCAGCTCGTCGAGCTTGAGCCATTGCGCCGGCGTTGCATCGCCGCCTGGCAGGCGGACGCGGATCATGAAGCGAAAGTCGGGTTCCAGCTTCTGTCGCCGCCGTTCGTCACGAACATCGCGGTCGTCCTGCTGGTACATCCCGTGCACCTTCATCAGTCGGGTATCGTCGGCCGGCAGCGCGCCGGTGATACGGTCGAGCAGGCCGACTTCGATCGTCCCGCGCAGATAATCGCTGTTCCACTTGATCGTCTCGTCGGGGCCGAGCTTGTCGAGCGGCTGCGACAGGTCGCGGCTGCGGTCGGTCGGCGGTGGTGGGGCGGTAGTCGCCATCAATAGACATCCCGGTGGTAGCGGTGGCTGCGTTGTAGCTCCTTGACATAGTCCTCTGCCCGATCGCGCGCCATGCCGCCGCCGGTCGCCGCGACGGTAATCAGCGCCTCGTGGACGTCGGGCGCCATATATTCGGCATCACCGCAGACATAGAAATGCGCGCCGTCCTCGAGCCAGCCGAACAGTTCGCTCGCGCGCTCGACCATGCGGTGCTGGACATAGACTTTCTCCGCCGTGTCGCGCGAAAAGGCGACGTCCATCCGCGTCAGCAGGCCATGGTCAAGCCACTCCTGCCACTCGACCTGATAGAGAAAGTCGCTGCGAAAATTGCGCTCGCCGAAGAACAGCCAGTTGCGTCCCGCCGCGCCGCGCACCTCGCGCTCCTGCAGGAAGGCGCGGAACGGGGCGACGCCGGTGCCTGGCCCGACCATGATCACCGGCGCATCGTCGGCCGGCAGGCGGAACTGGTCGTTGGCCTGGATATAGACGGGGAGCGTTGCGCCGACGTCGGTGCGGTCGGCGAGATGCGCCGATGCGACGCCGTGGCGGCCCTCGCCATGCAGTTCGTAGCGTACCGGCGACAGGGTGATATGCGCCTCGTCGGGCATGGCAGCGAGGCTCGATGCGAGCGAATAGACCCGTGGCTGGAGTGGACGCAGACCGGCGACGAACGTCGGCGCGTCGATCCCGGGGAGCGGGTGGTTGCGGACGATGTCGACGATGTGATGCCCGCGCAGGAACGCCTGCCGCTCGACCTTGCGTTCGTCGCTGCGCAGCACGTGCAGTGCCTCCGCGCCGGTCAGGTCGGCCCAATGGTCTAGGAAGCGCGGGACGGTGGTCCCGATCTCGTAATGATAGGTCAGCGCATCGCCGAGCGCGACCTGCTCGCCCTTGATCGTAAGCTGCGCATGGGCGGGGAGGCCGGTCGCTTCCAGCAGCGCCTCGACCACCGCCGGGCCATTGTGGGTGACGATGCCGATGCCGTCGCCCGGCTGATAGGTCAGACCGGACTCGGCGATGTCGAGCTCGATGTGGCGAATATCCTTGCTCGAACCGCGCCCGACGATCGACAGATTTTCGACCACGCGGGCGGCGAACGGGTTGCGCTTGTCGTGCGCAGTCGCAGCAGCGAAGAGCGGTTGCGCGGCGACTGTAGCGACGAGTTTCATGTCCGCTGCAAGCATGTCGAGCAACGCCGCGCTCCATGCCGCAGCGGGCTCGTCGTAATCGACGTCGCAATCGACCCGATCGGCGATCCGCGTCGCCGCGAGCTCTTTGAAGCGCCGGTCGAGCCGTTTGCCCGCCTCGCAAAATTGCTCGTAACTCGAATCGCCCAGCGCCAGCACGGCGAAGCGCACACCGGACAGCTTCGCCGCTTTGGGCCCTTCGATAAATTCGAAGAAATCCATTGCCGGTTGCGGCGGGTCGCCCTCGCCGTGGGTGGCGACGACGACGACGACGTCCTGCTCGGCCTTGAGCTGGCGCGGCTTGTAGTGGGCGAGGTCAGCGACCGTCGCGTTCAGTCCGCGCTCGCCCGCCGACGCGGCGAAGGCGCGCGCAATACTCGCGCTATTGCCGGTCTCGCCGCCATGAAGAACCGTCAGCGTGCGCGACGAGGATGTCACGGCTGCCGGTGTCGCCGCGACCCCACCAACGCGCGCGATCCCCGCTTCCAGCCCGGCGAAATAACCGCTCAGCCAGCGGGCTTGTTCGGGGGTCAACGAGCCTGTCAACGCTTCGACATGCTGGCGCTGCTGCGCGTCGAGCGTTTCGCCCAGCAATTGACTCAAATCACCCATTCGTCGGGTCCTTCACTTTCGGCATAGGGCTGGCCTGGCCATTGTTCGCCAACCGGCACGTCGATCGCCATGACGACGTTGATGCCGGCGCGGCTCATCAGGGTCGCGACGGCGCGGATCCGGCGCAGCGCATCCTGAGGAGAGCCATCACGAAATTCGCGCACCGCATCCTCATCGAGGATGAAGCTGGGGTGCCCTGCCTGCTGCAACCGCAACCGCGCCCGCTCGGCGTCGGCGGGATCGGCGAGCCAGTAGATCGTGTCGTCGCTGCGCGTCGCGGACTGGCCCGGGAAGCCGTCGATCATCCCCGCCGCGACCGTTGCCCGGCTGAGCTTGTCGATCAGGATGAACGCGCCGAGCTCATGACTCTGCGCATAAGTCAGCGCGGCGATGGCGCGGTCGAGCGACAGGTCGACATGGCCGATGTCGTTGAGCGCAAGCGGGCGCGCGGCGGCCTGCTTGCCGGTGTCGACGTCGATGATGTGGCCGATGCTGCTGACGCTCGCCGACACCGTCGCAGCGCCCAGCTTCAGCCAATAAGAGCGGCCCGGCACGAACGTCTCCTCCGCCATCCACACCAGATTGGCGGAGACGCGCTTGGCGGTTTCGAGCGGCGCCGAGTCGGCGACGATCACTTCACCGCGCGAGCAATCGACCTCGTCGGCTAGCGTCAGCGTGACCGACTGGCCGTCAACCGCGCGCGTCAGATCGCCATCGAACGTCACGATCCGCTCGACCGTCGAGCGGCGACCCGAGGGCAGGACGCGAACCGCATCACCCGGCCGCACTGTCCCCCCCGCGATCCGCCCGGCATAGCCGCGAAAGCCACTGTCGGGGCGGTTGACCCATTGCACCGGAAGATGAAAATCGGCGGCGCGTGGCTCGGCGCTGCCGACCGGAACCCGTTCGAGATAATCGAGCAATGCTGGCCCGTCATACCATGGCATGGCGGCGCTGTGGCTGGCGATGTTGTCGCCGGTCAGCGCCGACATCGGGATCGCCGTAACCGCGCCAATGCCAATCTCGTCGGCGAAGGCGCGATAATCGGCGACGATGCGCTCGAACACCGTCTGATCATACTCGACCAGATCCATCTTGTTCACTGCCAG
>NZ_JANMWY010000004.1:0-3211 GCF_031380695.1 Sphingomonas sp.
CACCGTCCGCGGCGGGCAGATCCTGTGCGGGCTGGAGCGCTCCGCTCCCGCGATCCTCGCCAGCGACAGCGACGGGATCGAAATCGCCGGGGTCAAGATCCTCGACAGCCAGTCGCCGGTGCGAATGAGCCGCTGCCGCGATTTCTCGCTCGGCGTGGCGATCAACCTGCCCGACGGCGGCGCAAGCGGACCGGCGGTGGCGCTGAGCGACTGCGCCGACGGCATCGTTACGGCGCGGGTCAAGGGTCCGGCGGGGGCGTTCACGGCAGGCGTTTCCGTCACGGGACCTGGCACGAGATCCCTGGCGATCGACACCAGCGCTATCGGGGCCGACGCGGTCGGCGGCGAGCAGAGGCGGGTGATATGGAGCAGGGTTGCCAGCGGCGCGGTCCGCCTGCGCTAGCGCTCAAACGAAAACGGCCGCCGGTGCTTCCACCGACGGCCGTCAATTCGTTCGTCGTCGCGGTCAGGCGGCGGCGAGGACCGTCTTGCGGCGGCGATAGCGGAGCGAAACCCCCGCCGCGCCGAAGCCGATCAGCATCATCGCCCAAGTGGCGGGCTCAGGCACACCACCGACCTGCGTTGCCGCACCGACGTTGAGGACGTCGAAGGCCCACTGATTGGTGCGGAGGTGCTGCGTGACGTCGGTGAAACTGCCCCCCCCGGAGAACCCATTTGACAGGTTCGGTCCGATGGCGAAGTTCGAAAAAGCCGAGACCGACACGGTGTAACTTCCGACGCCAAGGGGCGACGACAGAAGAGTATCGAAAGCAGCACCAGTGACCGGATCGACCGGCACACCAGCGCCGTCGTCGTTGAAGCCAATCCGCAGTCCGGTCGAGTCGAACAATGACAAGATCGGGTCGAAGCCGCCGGCAGCGATCACCGTTCCCGCCGAATTCATGCCGCCAGCATAGGAGTAGGTGCGCAGCGTGACGGTCGACGGTGCACCGACAATGAAGTTGAACAGCTGAACGGTGTTGGCCGTCGGCAGCGAGCCGGTGAACGAGAAGTCGGTCGCCAGCGCAGGCGCGCTCGAGAGGCCCATGGTCGCGACCGTGAGGGCCGCAATAATCTTGAGTGTCTTCATGTTGATTTCCCACTGTTCCGACGCCCACGCTGGGCCGCCGATCCCAACCCTCCGACGAGTCGAAGAGTTAATTTGATATTAACAAAAATCAGTAGCCTTGCAAAACGGCAACAGCAGCGAAGAATTGGCCGCGCGTGCCCGCATTGCGGCAGGAATAGTGGAAATTTCCTTGTGGATCACTTACATGGTCACGGGCTGGCGATCACGCGGCAAATCGAGCTGTCTCGCAATGGCACGCAGGATTTGAAAAAAAGATTTCGGAACGGTTCATCTCCTGGCTCGTAAACCGCTTCGGATCGCGAGTAGTCGAGTGGTCGGTGGACTTTGAGAAGGATGGCGCGCGTGAGGTTTGCAACACTGGCAGCATGGTTGATCCCGGCGTTGATGATCGCGGCATCGCCTGCGCACGCCGCCGATATTGCGCCAAGCACCCCCGCCGCCGCCATCGCTCCCCTTCTCGCGAACGCCAGCGTCGACGCTTTCATGGCCCAGCGCCGCAATGCCCCCGTCTGGTACCGCGCCGGTGGTGGGGCGGAAGCCGCCGCCACCCTGTCGCAGATCCTCCGCCGCGCCCCGCTCGACGGCCTCGCCGCGGGGCCGCAGCTGGCCGACGCGGTTGATGTCGCCGCCCAGCAGGCAGCGACCGGCAATCCGCAGGCGATCGCCAGCGCCGACCGTACTTTGTCGGCCGCCTGGCTGGCCTATGTCGCCGCGCTCAAGGCACCGCTGCCGGACTTTACCTATTCCGACCCCTCGCTCACCCTACGCGTCCCCAATCCGGTGATCACGTTGCAGCTGGCGTCGATCGCACCGACCCTGGCGCAGCATCTGCTGGCGGTATCGAGCGTCAACCCGATCTACGGCCCGCTGCGCGATACTGCCTGGGCGGCGTTGCAGCGCACCCCCGGCGCAGCACCCGATCCGCGCCTGCTGATCAACCTCGCCCGCGCCCGCATCCTGCCCTCCACCGGGCGCTATGTCGTGGTCAACGCCGCCAATGCGCGGCTGACGATGATCGAAAATGGCCAGATCGCCGACAGTATGAAGGTTGTCGTCGGCAAGAATGAATCGCAGACCCCGATGCTCGCCAGCACGATCTGGTACGCGACGCTCAATCCCTACTGGTATGTCCCGATGGACCTGACCAAGAACATCGTCGCGGCCAAGATGCTCAGCCCGATCGCCAAACCCTATTGGGCCGAAAAACGTTATGAAATCATGTCCGATTTCGGCCCGACTCCGACGATCCTTCCGCCTTCGGCGATCGACTGGAAGGCGGTCAAGGCGGGGTCGCAGACGGCCTATCTTCGCCAGCTGCCGGGCAAGGGCAATGCGATGGGCAAGATCAAATTCCCTTTCCCCAACGACATTGGCGTCTATCTCCACGACACCGACCATCTCGAGCTGATGGCGCTCAATGATCGGCATTTGTCGAACGGCTGCATCCGGCTGGAGGATGCTCAGCGCCTTGGCCGCTGGCTGATGGGCACGCTGCCGGCGACCATCTCGCCCGCCCCCGAACAGCAAGTCGCGCTGCCGCGCGGCGTGCCGGTGTTCCTGACCTACATCACCGCCCAGCCCAAGGACGGCGCAGTCGCGTTCGTCGCCGACGTCTATGGCCGCGACAAGGGGCCGGCGCTGGCCTCGCGCTGAGGCCGGCCCATCAACACTCCGACGGCCCGGCCGATACCGCTGTCGCCGCCGACGCAGAGCGCGCTTCCTTACCCGCCAGTCGGCGCGACGCGGATAGTGCAGGTGGTCCTCGGGCTTCGGCGCGAACGTGCTTCGTGCCGAGATATTCTGTCCGTGCGATAATGGGTGCGAGCGCTGCAGACTTGTCGAAGCGCTGCAATCGTTGCGCAGCATCAGGCTCTTCACCGCAGGTGCTTCCGCGAAGCCGGCAAGACGCTGACCCCGTTACCGCTTTGGGGTATCGCTTCGTCGCAAGGTGCTCGCGACGAGCCGAGCAACCCGTCGCTGTCCCGCGCGTTGCCCCCCAATATTCCAGCAGGAGAAGACAATGCCCTATGCCAACGCCAAGGACGGGACGGACCTCTATTATAAGGATTGGGGCAAGGGCGCGCCGGTCGTCCTGCTCCACGGCTGGCCGCTAACGGGCGA
>NZ_JANMWY010000022.1:0-30521 GCF_031380695.1 Sphingomonas sp.
GTGGTGGAGGCGCTCGAGCGCGAAGGCGTGACGACCGTGTTCGGCTATCCCGGCGGTGCGATCATGCCGCTCTACGATGCCCTGCCCGGATCGAAGCTGCGCCACATATTGGTTCGTCACGAGCAGGCAGCGGCGCTGTCCGCCGATGCCTGGGGGCGAATGACCGGCGAGCCCGGCGTGTGCATCGCGACTTCTGGACCGGGAGCGACCAATCTCGTCACCGGCATCGCCAACGCCTATCTGGATAGCGTGCCGATGGTCGCCATCACCGGCCAGGTCGCGACCCACCTGATCGGCACTGACGCCTTCCAGGAAGTCGATATTTTCGGCATCACCCTGCCGATCGTGAAGCACAGCTATGTCGTGCGCGACGCCGCCGAGATTCCGCGCATCTTCGCCGAGGCGTTCCACATCGCGCGTTCGGGGCGGCCCGGGCCGGTGCTGATCGACCTACCCAAGGACATCACGATCAACCAGGTCGTACCCTATCCTTTCACCCAGCCGGTTGAGGACCATCCTCCGATCGACGAGGCCGCGATCGACGCCGCCAACGCGCTGATCGTCGAGGCCAAGCAGCCGATCCTCTATTTCGGCGGCGGCATCATGATCGCGCGCGCCGAACAGGCGTTGCGCGCCTTTGCCAAGCGCAGCGGGATCCCGTCAGTCGGCACGCTCAAGGGCCTCGGTGCGATCCGTACCGACGAGCCGAACTTCCTCGGCATGCTCGGCATGCACGGCACGCGCGGCGCAAATGTCGCGATCGACGAGTGCGACCTGCTGATCTGTGTCGGTGCGCGGTTCGACGATCGCGCGACCGGCAAGCTCGATACGTTCGCGCCCAAGGCCCGCGTGATCCATCTCGACGCCGACGATGCCGAGATCGGCAAGCTGCGCCGGGCCGAAGTCGGCCTCCACGGGCGCATGGCCGAGACGCTCGATCGCTTGACGGCGGTGCCGACCGACATCTCCGCCTGGGTCGCAAAGAACGCCGCGCAGAAGGTCGAGTGGGCGATGGATTACAATGCGCCCGGATCGTCGATCTACGCCCCGGCGCTGCTCAACCAGCTGGCCGAGCAGGCCGGCGACAGCGCGGTGTTCACCTGCGACGTCGGCCAGCACCAGATGTGGGTCGCGCAGCATTGCCGCTTCACCCGGCCGCAGGCGCATTTGACCAGCGCCGGGCTCGGCACGATGGGCTTTGGCGTCCCCGCTGGCATCGGCGCGCTGCTCGCCGAGCCTGAGTCGACCGTCATCACCGTCAGTGGCGACGGATCGATCATGATGAACATCCATGAGCTGGCGACGCTCAGGCGTTATCGCCTGCCGCTGAAGATCGTGCTGATCGACAATAGCCAGCTCGGCATGGTCCGCCAGTGGCAGGAACTATTCTTCGACGAAAATTTCTCAGAGATCGACCTGAGCGACAACCCCGACTTCGCCGAGGTTGCGCGCTCGTTCGGGATCGAGGCTTTCACGATCGACCATCGCTCCGAAGTCTCGGCGGCGATCACCCGCCTCCTCGCCACCAAGGGTCCGGTGCTGCTGCACGTCAGGATCGATCCCCGCGCCAATGTCTGGCCGCTGGTCCCGCCCAACTCGTCGAACATGCAAATGATGGAACCCGACCAATGACCGGACGCCTGATCATCGATTTCCGCCCCGAGGAAGGTGCTGTCCCGCGCATCGTCGGCCTGGTCGAGCGGCGCGGGTTCGAGCTGCGTGGAATCAGCATGACCGGCCGTTCGCCGTCGGCCTCGCTGACGCTGGAAGTTGCGCCGCGCGATGTCAGCCGCCGACTCGACCTGCTCAACCGCCAACTGCGCCGTCTCGACGGGGTCAGCCAAGTGTCGTTCTTCTCCCCTCCCGTGAGTGCCATCGCATGACCGATCTCAAAATCGACCGCGTCCGAATCTTCGACACCACCCTGCGCGACGGCGAGCAGGCGCCGGGCTTCTCGATGACCGAGGCGGCCAAGCTGCGCATGGCGAAGGCGCTCGCCGATCTGCGCGTCGACGTGATCGAGGCGGGGTTCGCTGCGGCGTCGCCGGGGGATTCGCGCGCTATCGCGCTGATCGCCGAAAAGGTTCACGGCCCGACGATCTGCTCGCTCGCAAGGGCGAATATCAAGGACGTTGATGCTGCGGCCGCCGCGCTGAAGAATGCGCCGCGCAAACGCATCCACGTGTTCCTCGCAACTAGCCCGATTCACCGTGTATCGAAGCTGCACATGAGCCGCGAGCAGGTTCTTGAGGCCATCCGCAGCGGCGTCGCCCACGCCCGCTCGCTCTCCGACGACGTCGAATTTTCGGCCGAAGATGCGATCCGTACCGAACGCGATTTCCTGGTCGAGGCGCTGTCCGTCGCCGCCAGCGAAGGCGCCAGCACGCTCAACATGCCCGATACGGTTGGTTATACGACGCCCGACGAAATCTACGAGTTGTTCAAGTTCCTTGGCATCCATGTCGACCGGCCCGAGGGCACGATCTTTTCGACCCACTGCCACGACGACCTCGGCATGGCGGTCGCCAATTCGCTGGCGGCAGTGCGCGGCGGGGCGCGGCAAATCGAATGTGCCGTCAACGGTATCGGCGAGCGCGCCGGCAATTGCGCGCTCGAGGACGCCGTCATGGCGCTCAAGACGCGCGCCGACGCGTTCGGCGTGACAACCAACATCGACACGACCAAGATCATGACCGCGAGCCGGGTATTGGCGCAGGTGACGAACAGCCCGCCACCGCGGAACAAGGCGATCGTAGGAAGCAACGCCTTCGCCCACGAAGCCGGCATTCACCAGCACGGCATGCTCCAGAATCGCGAGACGTACGAGATCATGAAACCCGAAGACATTGGCCTTAGCGCCGAAGGCATCATCCTCGGCAAACACTCCGGCCGCCACGCGCTGGCCGCCCGCGCCAAGGCGCTTGGCTTCGTCCTGGAAGAAGCCAAGCTCGACCGCGTGTTCGAAGCGTTCAAGGTCGTCGCCGACGAAATCGGTACGGTCGACAGCGCGCGCCTGCTGGCGCTGCTGAGCGACGTCGAGGGTGGCAAGCGCGAACGGCTGTGGAAGCTCAACAAGATCGACATCCGCTCGCCGGTTTCCGCCAATGCCTGGCCGGTGGCGCGGGTTGAGCTGGAACATGGTGAGCGCGGGCGGGTAACCGACCTCGCCTCTGCCCCCGGTGCTCTCGACGCGGCGTTCATGGCGGTCAGCCAGATCATGGGGCTGCCCGCCCGAGTCGACCATATCGAGATGCAGTATATCGCGGCCGACAAGGAGGAGCCCGCCGAAGACGGCCAGGGCGCCAACGTGCTGGTCGAGATCGCGGTCGATGTCGGGGGCGAGATTTTCTCCGGTCGGGCCCGCGGTCGCGACATCCTGCCGTGCTGCGTGTCGGCCTATATTGACGCCGCCGGCAATGCCGAGGCGGTACGCCGGGTGCGATCGATCCAGGCGGTGGCGTCACAGGCAGCATGAGCGTGAGCGTGAGCGATCGTTGCACGGTCGTCATCCTTCCGGGCGACGGCATCGGCCCCGAAGTTACCGCCGAAGCGGTCGCGGTGCTGGCGTTGCTGTCGGACCGCTTCGGGCTTGACCTCGTGTTCGACGAGCAGCGCTTTGGCGGAGCAGCGATCGATGGCGATGGCGAGCCTTTGCCCCCGGCGACGCTGGCGGCGTGCCGTGCTGCGGATGCGATCCTGCTCGGCGCGGTCGGCGGGCCCGAGTGGGACGGCGCAAAGGAGCGGCCCGAGCAGGGCTTGCTCAAGCTGCGCACCGAACTCGGCCTGTTCGCCAACCTCCGTCCGGCTCGGATCATCCCCGGGCTGGAGATCTTCTCGCCGCTCAGGCCCGAGATCGCCACCGGCGCCGACGTGCTGGTCGTGCGCGAGCTGACCGGCGGTATCTACTTCGGCGAAAAGACGCTCGGCGACGATGCCGCTTCCGACCTGTGCAGCTACAGTCGGGCGGAAGTTGAACGCATCGCGCATGTCGCCTTCCGCGCCGCGCAGAAACGTCGTGGCAAGCTGACCTCGGTCGACAAGGCGAACGTCCTCGCTACCTCGAAGCTGTGGCGGCGGACGGTCGAAGACGTCGCGCGCGGCTACCCCGATGTCGCGCTCGACCATCTCTATGTCGATGCGGCAGCGATGGCGCTGGTCACCCACCCGACCCGGTTCGACGTCATCCTGACGGAAAATATGTTCGGCGACATATTGTCCGACGAAATGTCGGTCATCGCCGGGTCGATCGGGCTGATGGCCTCGGCCAGTACCGGATCAGGGGGCCCGGCGCTGTTCGAGCCGATCCATGGCTCCGCGCCCGATATCGCCGGGCGCGACATCGCCAACCCTGCGGGCACGATGGCCAGCGCGGCGCTGCTGCTCGATCATCTCGGCCATGGCGCGGCTGCGACGCTGCTCGACCGGGCGATCGAGGCGGCGCTGGTCGAGGGATGCCGCACCGGCGACCTCGGCGGCACGACCGGTTGCGCGGCGTTCGGCGCGCGGGTCTGCGCGATCATCGACGAGCAGATCAGCGCGACCTATCGGCGCGAGAAGGTACAAATTTCCGCATGACCGCCCCCCGCACCCTCTATCAGAAGATCTGGGACGCCCACGTCGTCGAGCGGCGCGACGACGGCACTTGCCTGATCTACATCGACCGCCATCTGGTTCATGAAGTGACCAGCCCGCAAGCGTTCGAAGGTCTCCGCCTGGCCGGACGCAAAGTGCGCCGTCCCGACCTGACGCTCGCCGTTCCCGACCATAATCTGCCAACCACCGCGCGCGTCGACGCGGCGGGCAATCGCGTGCCGATCGCCGATCCCGCCAGCGCGGCACAGCTCGCCGCGCTGACCGCCAATGTCGCCGAGTTTGGCGTGCCTTATATCGACGATCTCGCCGCCGCGCAGGGTATCGTCCACGTCGTCGGGCCCGAACAGGGCTTCACCCTTCCCGGCACGACGCTAGTCTGCGGCGACAGCCACACCGCGGCGCATGGCGCCCTCGGCGCGCTCGCGTTCGGCATTGGGACCAGCGAGGTCGAGCATGTGCTGGCGACGCAGACCCTGCAGCTGCAGCCATCGAAGACGCTCGAAGTGCGGGTCGAGGGTGAGCTGGGCTTTGGCGTTGCGGCCAAGGACGTCATCCTCGCCGTCGTCGGCCAACTCGGCGCATCGGGCGGGGCCGGCTATGTCATCGAATATCGCGGCGACACGTTCGCGGCGATGAGCATCGAGCAACGGCTCACCGTCGCCAACATGTCGATCGAAGCGGGTGCGCGTTCGGGCCTGTTCGCGCCCGACGAGAAGACCTTCGCCTATCTCAAGGGCCGACCGATGGCGCCAACCGGGGCGGAGTGGGAACGCAAGGTCGCCGAGTGGAGAGATCTGCGCACCGACGACGGCGCGACGTTCGACAAGAGTATTTTCATCGATGCCGCGACCATCGCCCCGAACGTCACGTGGGGCACCAGCCCGGACGATGTCGTCGCGATTACCGGGCGCGTGCCCGATCCCGAAGCCATCGAGGATGAATCACGCCGCGATGCCGCCCGCCGCGCGCTCGATTACATGGGCCTGACCGCCGGCACTGCGATGACCGATGTCGCAGTCGACCACATCTTCATCGGCAGCTGCACGAACAGCCGGATCGAGGATCTGCGCGCCGCCGCCGACGTCGTGCGCGGCCGCCATATCGATGCCGGGATCATCCAGGCGCTGGTCGTGCCGGGCTCCGGTCTGGTCAAGCTTCAGGCCGAGGCCGAGGGGCTAGACCGCGTCTTTACCGACGCCGGCTTCGAATGGCGCGAGCCGGGCTGCTCGATGTGCCTCGGCATGAACCCAGACAAGGTACCGCCCAAGGCCCGCTGCGCGTCAACGTCCAATCGCAATTTCGTCGGGCGTCAGGGACCGGGCGCGCGGACCCACCTCGTCTCGCCGGCAATGGCAGCGGCGGCGGCGGTGACCGGGCGGCTCGCCGACGTGCGCGAGCTGATCCGGTGACTCCGCTACGCCAGGTCGCGGGCAAGGCGATCCCGCTCGACCGCGACAATATCGACACCGACCTGATCATCCCGGCGGAGCATCTCAAGGCGATCACTCGCAGTGGGCTCGGTCGCTACGCGTTCGAGGTCATGCGCGCCGACCCAGCCAATGTGATCGATGCCAACGCCGGCGCGCCGATTCTGATCGTCGGGGCCAATTTCGGCTGCGGGTCGAGCCGCGAGCATGCAGCCTGGGCGCTCGCCGATCTCGGCATCCGCGCCGTCATCGCGCCGAGCTTTTCGGACATCTTTTCAGGCAATGCCTATAAGAACGGCCTTGCCACGGTCGTGATCGACGCTGCTGCGGTCGAGCAATTGTTGCTGCGGGCCGAGGCGGGTGAGCCGGTGAAGGTCGATCTCGAAGCGATGACTGTCACTGCCGGCAATTTGCACTTCGGCTTCGCAATGGACGCGTTCCGGCGCAAATGCCTGATCGAGGGGCTCGACGAGATTGCGCTGACTCTCGGGAGCAACGCCGCGATCAGCGCGTTCGAGGCGCGCGCCGGCTGATTGTCACGCAGCGCTAGCCAGGTCCGCCGGTTGCTGATCCACACCCAGACTCTGCCTCGCCGGTCCCGAATGGCCACGCATCAGCGCTTCGGCAATATCCGCCTGCCCCGCCTCGATCGCATCGACGATCGCGTGGTGCTGGCGCTGCCCGCTATTAAGGATCGGAAAGATATCCTCGCGCGCGATCGGCGAGAAGGCGACCACGTCAGGCGCCACGAACGGCACCGCATAGACGCGGTGGATGAGATCGGCGAGTAGCGGGTCCCCCGCACCTTGGACGATGATGTCGTGGAAGCGGCGGTTGATCCGGGCATAGGCTTCCTGGTCCCCGTCCGCGAAATGACCCTTGGCAAACAAGGCATCGCTTTCGACCAGGCAGTCGCGCAGGTCGGCGACGACCTGCTTGGTGGCGCCGCGGTCAGCAATGCGGTGGGCTGCATAACCTTCGAGCACGCAGCGCAGCTCGGTCGCGCGGAAGCTGTCGTCGATGCTGAAGCTGCGCACCGCGTAGCCGCGCCGTCCGACCGGTTCGAGCAGGCCCTCGGTCGCCAGCGCCGGGATGACATTGCGGACCGGTGTACGCGACACGCCGAGTCGCTCGGCAATCGCCGCCTCGGCGACGCGGGTCCCAGGCGGCAGCGTCCCGTCGAGGATCAGGTCGCGGATCCGCTGCGCTACCGAACCGTCGCTCATCGGACCCGTCCCTCGACCATCGTCTTCACCAGATTTAGTTGCATTGGGACACCATAGCCGCCCCGGGCGGGATCCGTCCACCGCCTTGCGACGGATGAAATGCCGCATCGGGACATTCGTTTGCGCGCCTCGGTTTGACCGAAGACGTCTGGCGATTAGTATTTTGCGCAATCACGAAAATCACATATGGGATCCCGTAGTGTTGACTGTCCGGAGTAGCTTTGATCGTGGAAATCTTCGTTCCGGACCGCGACAGCGACGCCGTGTTCGCGCTGATCGCGCAGCTCGGCGAACTGGGGATTGGCGGGCGCGATGCTTCTTATCTCGCCTCCGTTGAACCTTACGCCTCGACCGATCCGCAAGTGCGCGCCAAATATCTCACCGAATTCCGCTTCATGGTCACCCCCGACAAGCGCGCTGCCGCGGCCGGGCTGGTCGGGCTCGAGGAATGGTGATCGCGCCGCGCTGCTGAGCCTGACGGATTGACAATCGCTGCGATTGTGTCCAGTTTCGCCGCTCCATCGAGACCGGCTGAGGGACAGGCCCGAAGAAGCCGGGGCAACCAGGAGCGAGCGACAGCTTGCGCCAAAGGTGCCAAGTCCTGCGGGGACCCACAAGGTCGGCCGGCAGATGGTTGTGGTTCCGCCCACCGGCGAAGCCCTGCTGTCCGTCATCGCATCCGCAAGACTGCTCGCTGGAAGAGCGTGGCGAGGATTTAATGACGGTTGCGATCAAGCGGGATGTGCTGGAACGGACAGGCGAGGCGCCTGCGTCGCGCGGCGAGGAGACGTTCACTCTCGCGATGCGCCACAGCGGTTCGCGTCAAGTCACGCTGCGCTACGAAATCACCGGTCCCGTCCTCGCTCCCATCCTCATTGTCGGCGGCGGGATTTCGGCCGGGCAGCACGTTATCTCATCCGCCGAGTTCGCCGAAGCCGGCTGGTGGGAGCCGCAGAAAGCCGCGCTCGCCGCCGCCCGCGTCCTCGCGATCGACTGGATCGGGGCCGACGGAGCGTTCGACTGTCCGATCGACCCGGCCGACCAGGCGGTGGCAATCGCGACTCTGCTCGACCGGCTCGGCATCGCCCGCGTCGCCGGGTTCGCCGGCGCCTCCTATGGCGCAATGGTCGGGCTCCACTTCGCGGCACTATATCCCGAACGACTCGGCGCGCTGCTCTCGGTCAGCGCCGGAGCGAGCGCCCATCCCTTCTCCAGCGCCTGCCGATCGCTGCAGCGCAAGGCGGTCGCGATCGGCGAGCAGGGCGGCAACCCGGCGGCGGGAGTCGCGCTGGCCCGCGCGCTCGCCATGCTCACTTATCGCACCGCCGACGAGTATCGCGTCCGTTTCGACGCCGCGCCGACGGTCGACGGCGACCTCGTCCGCGTCTCGGCTGAGGATTATCTCGATGCCCAGGGGCTGCGCTACGCCGGCCGCACGACCGCCGCCGCTTACCGCCGCCTGTCGGAATCGATCGACCTGCACCGGGTCGACCCCGCCACCGTCCGCCTGCCCGCTACCTTTGTCGCGGTCGAGAGCGACTGGCTTGTGCCGATCGAGGATATTCACGCGCTGGCGGATGCGGTCGGCGGGGCGCGCTTCGTGCTGATGCCGAGCCTCTACGGCCATGACGGCTTTCTCAAGGAGGAAGCGCAAATGGCCGCCATCCTGACCGATTTCATAGCCACGCTGGAGCCTGCCCGATGACCGACAAATTCCGCCCGACCACCCGCGCCGTCCGCGCCGGGATCGACAGCGAGACGCAGCATGGCGCGGTCGTGCCACCTATAATCCTGTCGACCAACTTCACCTTCGACGGCTTCGGTGGCAAGCGCGAATATGACTATAGCCGCAGCGGCAACCCGACCCGCGACCTGCTCGGCGACGCGCTCGCCGCGCTCGAAGGCGGCGCCGGGGGGACGGTCACCGCGACCGGCATGGGCGCGATCACGCTCGTGTTGCACGCGCTGCTCTCCCCGGGCGAATTGCTCCTCATCCCGCATGATTGCTACGGCGGCAGCTGGCGGCTGTTCCACGCGCTGGCGAAGAAAGGGCTGTTCACGCTCGAGACGTGCGATTTCACCGACCTCGCCAGCCTCGCCCCGGCGCTGGCCAGGCAACCGAAGCTGGTGTGGCTCGAGACACCGTCGAACCCGCTGCTGCGCCTCACCGACCTCGCAGCGGTGACGTCGGCGGCCCACGCGGCAGGCGCGCTGGTCGCGGTCGACAACACCTTCCTGTCGCCGTCGCTGCAGCGGCCGATCGAGCAGGGCGCCGATGTCGTCATCCATTCGACCACTAAATATATTAATGGCCACAGCGACATCGTCGGCGGCGCAGTGATCGCGAAAGACCAGCCGGTGCATGACGAGATGCGTTGGTGGGCCAACTGTCTCGGCATCACCGGCGCACCGTTCGACAGCTATCTGACGCTGCGCGGCCTGCGCACGCTCGACGCCCGGTTGCGGGTCCACCAGGAAAATACGGCGGCGATCGTCGAGCTGCTGACCGGCCATGGTGCGGTCGAAGCAGTCTATTACCCCGGCATCCCGACCCACCCCGGTCACGACATCGCGAAGCTGCAGCAGCATGGCTTCGGGGCGATGCTGTCGTTCGAAGTGGTCGGCGGTGAAGATGGCGTGCGCGCGCTGTTCGACGGGCTGCACTGCTACACGCTGGCGGAGTCGCTCGGCGGCGTCGAAAGCCTGATCGCCCATCCGGCGACGATGACCCATGCGGCGATGACCGACGAAGCGCGGGCGGCGGCCGGCATTTCCTCCTCGCTGATCCGCCTGTCGGTCGGGATCGAGGACCCAGCCGACCTGGTCGCAGATCTCCGCGCCGGGCTGGAACGCGCAGCGGCGGCAGCCACGCGACCGAGGGCAGCCAAAGCGGCTTAGCTAGCGCCTCAAAAACCCCGTTCGGGGGATATCCGAGAATTTAAGCTCAGGACGAACGGAGAGGCTAGGGTACCTTCGCCTTCGGAAAATCCCCCCACGCCCCGTCATAATCGGGCTGCGCACTCGCCAGCGCCGTCGTCGTCGGCCGAAACGGCCAGCAGCTTTCGACCATGAACGCCATCGTCCCGTCGATCTTGTGGGGCTTCAGCTCCGCCCCGCTCGCCGCGCGCCAGCTGTCCAGGTCCGGCCCATGCGCGCTCATCCGGTTGTGGAGCGACAGGCCGCCGGGCTCGAACCCCTCGGCCTTCGCATCATAGGCCCCGTGGATCAGCCCCATCGCTTCGGACATGATATTGCGGTGGAACCACGGCGGGCGGAACGTGTCCTCCGCCACCATCCACCGCGGCGGAAAAATCACGAAGTCGCAATTGGCGCGCCCCGCCGTCTCGCTCGGGCTGGTCAGGACGGTGAAGATCGACGGATCGGGATGGTCGAAACTGACCGTGCCGATAGTGTTGAACCTGGCCAGGTCATATTTCCACGGCGCGAGATTGCCGTGCCACGCGACGACGTCGAGCGGGCTGTGATCGAGTTCGACTGTCCATAGGCGGCCGAGGCTCTTCTGGATCAGCTCGAACGGTTCGTCGCGATCCTCATACCAGGCGGTCGGCGTCTCGAAATCGCGCGCGTTGGCAAGCCCGTTCGATCCGATCGGGCCAAGCTCCGGCAACCGCAACAGCGCCCCATGATTCTCGGCAACATAGCCGCTGGCCGCGCCATCCGGCAGCAGCGCTCGGAACCGCACCCCGCGCGGCACCAGCGCAATCTCGCCCGGCGCCACCATCATCCGGCCCAGCTCGGTCAGCAACTCGATTCGCCCGCGCTGCGGCACGAACAGCAGCTCGCCATCGGCACTGGCAAAGGCCCGCGTCGTCATGTCGGCGGTGGCGGTATAAATATGCACCGCGACGCCCTTCATCGTCCCCGGGTCGCAATTGGCGACTATCGTCGTCATGCCGTCTATCAGGTCAGTGGGCGCCACCGGCATCGCCCGGGGAGACCAGCGCAGACGATTGGGCGCCAGCGGCTCGTCGACCGTCCCCGGCGCGAATTCGGCCCCTCCCTCGTAGCAGCGATAGGCGGCATGACTTGCGCTCGGCCGCAGCCGGTACAGCCAGCTCCGTCGATTTTCATGGCGCGGCGCGGTGAACGCCGTTCCCGACAATTGCTCGGCATACAGCCCGAACGGCGGCTTCTGCGGTGAATTGCGCCCGACCGGCAGTGCCCCCGCCACCGCCTCGGTCGCAAAATGGTTGCCGAAACCGGTCATCATGTCGATCATTCCCCAAGCTTAGCCGGAATCACCCCACGTCGCATCTGATCGAGTTCGAGGCTTTCGAACAGTGCTTTGAAATTGCCCTCGCCAAAGCCGTCATTGCCCTTGCGCTGGATGATCTCGAAGAAGATCGGCCCGACCATATTCTCGGTGAATATCTGCAGGAGCAGCCCCTCCCCCGTCTCGGGCGACCCGTCTATCAATATCCGCCGCGCCCGCATCTCCGCGACATCATGCCCATGCCCCGGAAGGCGCTCGTCGATCAGGTCGAAATAGCTGTCATTGGTGTCCTGGAAGCGGATGCCGTTCGCCCTCAGCGCGTCGACCGTCGCGAAGATATCGTCGGTCGCCAGCGCCAGATGCTGGATTCCTTCCCCCTTATATTCGCGCAGGAATTCCTCGATCTGGCTGTGCTTGTCCTGGCTTTCGTTGAGCGGAATGCGAATCTTGTCGTCGGGCGCGGTCATCGCCTTGGAGAACAGTCCGGTCGACTGTCCCTCGATATCGAAATATCGAATCTCGCGAAAGTCGAAGATGCGCTCGTAAAACCCCGCCCAATGGTCCATTCGCCCGCGGTTCACATTGTGCGTCAGATGGTCGAGCGTATGCAGCCCGACCGAATGATCATCGGCGACCGCGCCCTTGACCGGATCGAAGTCGATATCCCAGATGCTCGCCCCGCCACGCTCATCGACGAGGTACAAATGCGAGCCACCGATCCCCTCGATCCCCGGCAGGTTGAGCTCGCCCGGCCCGGCGTGGCCCGACACCGCCTGTGCCCCCCGTTCGACCGCCATTGCCAGCGCCCGGCCGCTGTCGGCAACCCGAAACGCCATGGCGTTGGCACTCGGCCCATGCTCGGCGCGGAAACGGCCGACCTGCCCGGCCGGCTCCATGTTCAGCAGAAAATTGATTGCGCCCTGCGCATAACGCCGCACATTCTTCGACCGGTGGTTAGACAAATGTGTGAAACCCATGGCAAGGAACAGGCGGGCAAGGGCATCGGGGTCGGGACCAGTGAATTCAACGAAGGCAAAGCCGTCAAGTCCGAGAGGGTTGTCGACCATATTCAGACTCCATGCATTGGTTACAATTGAAACTAACTTAGCGCCGGCGGAAGGTCAAGTATGAACCCGCGTCGATTGACCCTCGACCGCTTCCTGCCGTACCGCCTGTCGGTTGCCTCCAACGCCGTCTCGACGCGCATCTCCAACGCCTATCGCAAGCGCTTTGGACTGCGTATTTCCGAATGGCGGCTGATCACCATCCTGGCGGAAAGCGACCGTATCACACCCGCCAACCTCGGCGAGAAAACGCGCATGGACAAGATCGCAGTCAGCCGCGCCGCCAGCGCGCTGATCGAGCGCGGGCTGGTGTCGACCGACGACAATCCCGCCGACGGCCGCTCGCATCTCCTCTTCCTGACGCCCGAAGGCCGCGCGCTTTATGGCGAAATCGCGCCGATCGCGCTCGCAACCGAGGGCGAATTGTTCGCCACCTTCAGCGCCGAGGAGCGAGTCCTGCTCGACATGTTGCTGCGCCGGGTCGAGACGTCGGCCCTCAATGGAGCAAAGGCCTAAGCCTCAACTCAAACCATGCCCCTCGGCAAGGTAGTCCGCGCTCTGCATTTCCTCCAGGCGGCTGACCGTCCGCTGGAATTCAAAATTGCCATCGCCCGCCGGATACAGCCCGGCTGGCTCGGCATCGGCGGCGGCGAGCAGCTTGACCCTATGTTCGTAAAGCTGGTCGATCAGCGTCACGAACCGTGCCGCCTCATTACGCATCTCGCGGCCCATCACCGGAATGCCGACGATGATCACGGTGTGGAAGCGACGCGCGATAGCGAGATAATCGGCGGCCCCTCGCGCGTCCCCGCACAGCCGCTTGAAAGAGAAAACTGCGACCCCCTTCAATGATTTGGGCACGCGCAGCATCCGCCCCACGCCGACCTCCAGCTCCTCGGTCGGCACATGGGCGCGGTCCTCAACCGGATAGTCGGTCAGCCTGAAAAACGCCTCGCTCAGCGCCGCGCTCGCCGACGCACCATTGGGCACGTGCCACGTCGAAACGCCCTGCAGACGGTCAAGCCGGTAATCGGTCGGGCCGTTAAGCGACACGACCGTCAGTCGCGCCTCGAGCAAGCCGATGAAGGGGAGGAACAGCTCGCGATTGAGGCCGTCCTTGTAAAGATCGGCGGGCGGGCGATTCGATGTCGTCATAAGCCGCACCCCTTCGTCGATCAGTGCGGTGAACAGGCGCGACATGATCATTGCGTCGGCCGGATTGGTCACCATCATCTCGTCGAACGCAAGAAAGCGGACCTCGCGGCCATAGTTCTTCGCCACCGCCAGCAACGGGTCGCCCTCTTCGCTCGCCCGCGCCGCATGCAGCTGTTCGTGCACTTCCAGCATGAAGGCATTGAAGTGCGTCCGCCGTTTCGGCGCGATGGCGATGTGGGCGAAAGCGAGGTCCATCAGCATGGACTTGCCGCGCCCGACGCCGCCCCACAGGTAGACGCCGACCGGGCCGTCCTGCGGCTTTCCCAAAAGGCGGCTCACCAGGCCGGGCGGCTTGGCGGCGGCGAACGCATCGAGCGCCTCGGCGGCACGCCCCTGATCGGGATCGGGCTTGAGTTCTCCAGCCGCGACCAGCGCGGCATAGGCGCGGCAAACCGGGCCGCTCATCCGCGCGGCTTAAGGCGCTTCAGCGTTCCGGTGAAGCTGCTAGTGGTTTTGCCGTCCTGCTCGCAATGACCCGACAGGAAGACGAGCCCGCCGCGCGTCTGCCCGACCATGCGGACAAAGGCATCGAGCGGCGTGCCGGCCATCGTGCGGGCAATGAAATGGGTCGCGCAATCGAGCGTGACATAGCGGCCCGGTGTCCGCCCGATGATCTTCGCCCCCGCGAAAATCGCCATGTCGATGAACGTCATCACCGCCCCGCCATGAATCGACCCGCCGAGATTGAGCATCGTCCCGGTCGGATTCATCCGGACCTGAACGATGCCGTCACTAGCGTCGCGATAGCAAAGCTGCCCGATCGACGCGGCGAAGCTGTCGGGCGGAATTGCATCGAACGAGAGCCACGCACCGCCCCCACCACCATCGCTCACGCCGCGCGTTCCACCATCAATTTCTTGGTCTCGGCGATCGCCTTGGCCGGGTTGAGCCCCTTGGGGCAGACTGTAGCGCAGTTCATGATCGTGTGGCAGCGATAGAGGCGGAACGGATCTTCGAGCTGATCGAGTCGCTCGCCGGTCATCTCGTCGCGGCTGTCGGCGAGCCAACGATAGGCCTGAAGCAGGATTGCAGGTCCGAGGAACCGGTCGCTGTTCCACCAATAGCTCGGACAGCTGGTCGAGCAGCAGGCGCACAGGATGCACTCATACAGGCCATCGACCTTCGAGCGATCCTCCGGCGACTGCAGCCGCTCCTTGCCCGACGGCGGCGGCGAGGCGCTCTTCAGCCACGGCTGGATCGAGGCATATTGCGCGTAGAAATGGGTGAAGTCGGGGACCAGGTCCTTGACCACGTCCATGTGCGGCAGCGGCGTGATCCGCACCTCGCCCTTCAGATCCTCGATCGCGGTGGTGCAGGCCAGCCCGTTCTTGCCCGCCATGTTCATCGAGCACGACCCGCAAATCCCCTCGCGGCACGAGCGGCGGAAGGTCAGCGTCGGGTCCTGCTCATTCTTGATCTTGATCAGCGCGTCGAGGATCATCGGCCCGCATTTGTCCAGGTCGATGGTGTAGCTGTCGTAGCGCGGGTTGCGACCGCTGTCGGGGTCGTAGCGGTAAATCTTGAACGACTTCAACCGCGCACCCTGGTCGGGGGCATGCGACTTGCCCTTTTTGATGACGCTGTTCTTCGGAAGCGTGAATTCGGCCACTAACGGCTCCTGCACAAGGGGTTGCCGGAGCCGCTACCATGAGGCACGCAGGGTTTCAAACTCTACTGAACGAGACGGTCACTCTATCGATCGGTTGCCGCAGCCAGGACCTCGGCGGCATGACCCGGCACCTTGACCTTACGCCATGCCCTGACGATCTTGCCGGCCTGGATCAGTAAGGTGGCGCGCTCCATGCCCATATACTTGCGGCCGTACATCGATTTCTCGACCCAGGTGCCGAACGCCTCGCTCAGCGCGCCGTCCTCGTCGCTAGCCAGCGCAACCTTCAGCTCATATTTGGCGATGAACTTGTCGTGCTTCTTCATCGCATCGCGCGACACGCCCACGACGCGGACGCCGACCTTGGCGAAGTCAGGCGCCAGTTCGGTAAAGTCCTGCGCTTCCTTCGTGCAGCCCGAGGTGTCGTCCTTGGGATAGAAATAGAGCACGGTCGTGCCCGGCCCCGCGAGGTTGAGATTGCTCCCGTCGCTCAAGGGCAGCGTCATCGCTGGAACCGCATCACCTTCACCGATCATTCCGAACCTCCTGCCACGTCGCCGCGATCCTTTGCCGCGCCGCGGCCTGCGCGTCCAGCAGCGCGGGCCAGTCGGGCAGGCCGCACACCGTCGCCACCAGCTGCTGGCTGGCCGTCGCCGGCTCGCCCCCCGGCGCGACCAGCCGCATGATCACGAGCATCCGCGTCAAGAGGTCGAAATCCTGCGCCAACACTGGGTCGATCAACCCGCCCGTGGCAAGCGCGGCAATCGCCAGCGCCATGTTCGGGTCGAGGCCGACGCCGCTAGTCAGCTGCAGCGTCTGCACCGCAAACTCCAGATCGACCAGCCCGCCTTCGCCCAGCTTAATGTCGAGCGACCCGGTCGGGGGCTTGTGCCGCGCCATCTCCCACCGCATCCGCTTGGCGTCGGCGCGAGTCGCCGCCGGATCGGTCGGCAGACGCAACAATGTGTCGATCAGCGTAGTAATCCGCGCCCGACCTTCTCGCGTCCCGTAGACCGGGCGGGCTCGGGTCAGCGCCATCCGCTCCCACGTCCACGCCTGCTCGCGCTGATAGGCATCGAACGCGGCGACATGGACCGCCAGCATGCCCTTGGCTCCCTCGGGCCGCAGCCTCGTATCGACTTCGTACAGCGGACCTGCCGCTGTCGGGACACTGAGCGAAGCGACGATCCGGCTCGCCAGCCGGTTGTAATAGTCAGTCGCGGTCAGCGATTTCGCGCCGTCGGACGCGCTTCCCGCCGCCGCATCGAACAGGAAGATCAGGTCGAGGTCGGAGGCATTCGTCAGCGCCCGCCCGCCTAATCGACCAAGCGCGAGAATGACCATCTCGCCGCCCGCGACACGGCCATGAGACTCGGCGAAGTCGCGTTCGGTCGCCGCCGCCAGCGCGTCGATCGCCCCCTCGGCAAGGTCGCTGTAGGCCGCCGCCATCAGCATCGGCTTGCGCACTCCGGCGACCAGCTGCACGCCATAGGCGAAGCGGCGCTCGTTGATCATCCGCCGCGCTAGTTCGAGGGCGCGATCGAGCGGCTCATTGACAATGGCCGACGACAGCAGGGTGGAGATCATCGCCGCATCGGGCGGCTGATCGAAGCTCGAATCATCGACCAGCCCATCGAGGAGAGCCGGCCGCACTGCGAGCTGCTCGGCCAGCACCGGGGCATGGCTCAGCACCCGCGCAAGATAGTCGGCAAGCAGCGGTCTCGCCTCGAGCAGGCGAAAAAGATTGACCCCGCTCGGCATCCGCTCGACGACGTCGGCGAAGCGGTTAAGCGCATGGGCCGGGTCGCCCGCCCGCGCGATCGCCTCGAGCAGCGTCGGCAACATCGCCTCGAACGCCGCCAGCGCTGGGGCCGAGCGCAGCGCCTTGGCCCGGCCCGAACGCCAGTCGCCGATCCGCCTGACGACCGTCTCGACATCCGTGAACCCGAGCTTGGCGAGTTCATCGCGAAGCAGCGCGGGGTCGATCGACAGGCGTTTACTCGGCTGGTCGACCAGCTTGTCGAACTGGCGACTGACCGCTTCGACATGCGGGGCGAGGCTGGCGAGCAGCGTCGATCCGTCGTCGAGCCCGCCGAGCCGTGCGACCGCATCGAGCGCCGCCGGATCGAGCGGCAGGCGGTGGGTCTGCTGGTCATCGATCATCTGCACACGATGCTCGGCGGTGCGCAGCGCGCGGTACGCCTCGGCCAGAGCCGCCGCGACCTCCCGCTCGAGATGCCCCGCCGCCGCCAAGTCGCGCAGCGCGTCGAGGGTCGCCGGCGCTCGCAGCCCCGGTTCGCGCCCGCCGTGGATCAGCTGCGGCACCTGGGTAAAGAACTCGACCTCGCGGATGCCGCCTTGGCCGCGCTTCAGATCATAGCCGGGGCCGAACGCCTGCCCCTGCGCATAATGGTCGCGGATGCGCAGCGAGACCTGGCGGATCTCGTCGATCGCACCGAAATCGACCGCCCTTCGCCACACGAACGGCTTGATTTCGTCGAGAAACCGCTGGCCGAGCGCCTTGTCCCCGCCCGCGGCTCGGGCGCGGATGAATGCCGCCCGTTCCCACGGCAGGGCACTGCTTTCATAATGGGTGATGGCCGCGTCGACCGGCAGCACGATCGGCGTCACTTCGGGCGAAGGGCGCAGGCGCAAGTCGACCCGCTGCACATAGCCGTCGCCGGTCCGGGCCTGGAGCAGCTCGACGATCCGCTTGCCGATCCGCACCGCCGCCTCGCCCGGCTCGTCCCGCTCGCGACGCGGCAGGGTGCACGGGTCGAACAGCAGGATCAAGTCGATGTCGGAGGAATAATTAAGCTCGCCGCTGCCAAGCTTACCCAGCGCCAGTACCGCCAACCCCTGCGGCTCGGCGTCGGGCACGCGCTCCGTGATCGCTGTCGCAACGGCGAGGTCGAGCGCATCGTCGGCGAAGCGGCTCAGCGCCGTCGTGACCTCCTCGAGCGACAATTCGCCGGCAAGATCGCCGAGTGCTACCGCCATTGCCAATGCCCGGCGGCGTTGGCGAAGCGCCGCCCCGACGTCGCCCGATCCGCTCGCCAGGGCCTGCGCAATAGTGGCCTGGGCACCGTCAGTGACAAAGGATTCTGCCAAGTCCGGGAGCGCCGCGATCGCATCGCGCAGGAAGGGCGCATGGCGGCTTGCGCGATCGACAATCGCGCCGCGATGCGCCTGGGGTGTTGTGTCGTTCAAGCCACGCTAATGGACGAAACGCCGGAAAACGGAAACCTGAAGCTTACTCGCACGTTGAGTTGCCGATGACCGTCATCCGCCCTTTCAAGCCGGAGTCGGAGAACAACCCAAAGGATCGCTGCTTGATCAGGGTAGATTTTCCATCGTCCCAGGCCGGTATCACCGCCGCCCTTCGCCGCGCCTTTCAAGCACCCGGCGTCGTGCCAGCGGGCGATTCCGCTTTCGAAGAGTTGCTGCGGCGGCTCAACTGAGCGCTACCGCGCTCGTTCAGCGCTCCATTTCGCGGTCGCGGCTGAGATGGTCGACTTCACCCATGATAGCCTGCAGCGCGGTTTTGTCCGGGTCGGTGCGATGCTGACGCCGCGACGGCAACTTGCCATTGGTCATCAGTTCTTCCAGTGCGACGCGCCCACGCGCCACCCGGCTTTTGATTGTACCGACGGCGCAGCCGCAGATTTCGGCCGCTTCCTCATAAGCGAAGCCGCCTGCACCGACCAGAATTAGTGCCTCGCGCTGGGGCTGCGGCAAATACATCAGCGCGCGCTGCATGTCGCCAAGTTCGATATGCTTGTCCTGACTCGCCGGCGCGGCGAGAATCTTGGCGGCGGTGATATCGTCCCACTCGCCCTTAAACCGGGCGCGGCGCATCTGGCTGAGGAACAGGTTGCGCAGGATGATGAAGGTCCAGGCGCGCATATTAGTCCCGGCCTGGAACCGCTTGCGTGCGGCCCACGCCTTGAGCAGCGTTTCCTGGACGAGGTCGTCGGCAAGATCCCGGCTGCCTGACAGCGACCGGCCAAAGGCACGCAGATGCGAGATCACCGCACCCAGTTGGTCCTTGAATTCGTCGTCCGGTAAGGGCACCGGCTCAGGGCGCGGCGCGTCATCCAACTCGTCATCGTTTTCGTCGTCGATCAAGTGCCCCACCCTTGCAGGCTCGCCGCCCGAGGCGCGCAAACGGTTCATATGCTGTGCAGTGGCCAAGCAGGCTAATCGCTTAGCGCGCGATGAACAAGATGATCGCGAACGCCACGATGATGAGGCTCAGGCTGGCGACCAGCACAATACGATTCACTTTCGAGGCACTCCCGGCGCGCGCCTCGGTTGTCGTCAGATGTTCAAGCTGATCGTCGTTCATTGTGTCGATAACCCTGCAATATGTTCAATTCGCAGGAGTAACGAGTCACGCGCCGGGCTGTTCCCTCGTCTGCTCAAGCCACCGGGGCTGTGGCGGCATCAAAGAACAGCGCCTGGCTGATCGCCGCCTTTACGGTCGACCGCTGGAACGGCTTGGTGATCAGAAACGTCGGTTCCGGACGCGTTCCCGTCAGCAACCGTTCGGGAAAGGCCGTGATGAAGATCACCGGCACCGAAAATTCGGCAAGGATGTCCTTGACTGCGTCGATCCCGCTGGAATCGTCCGCCAACTGGATGTCGGCCAATACCAGGCCGGGGGGATGCTGACGCGCCTGAGCGACCGCCTCGTCCCGAGTCACAGCAACGCCGGTGACATTGTGACCAAGATCGCGGACGATGGTCTCGATGTCCATCGCTATGATCGGCTCATCCTCGATGATCAACACGTCGGCAAGCGTCTGACGCTCGATCTCGGCGAGCGCCTCGGCGACGAGCGAATCGACGTCGGCAGGGCTTGCGCCGATGAGATAGCCGGTGTCGTCGGTCGAGAATCCTTCGAGCGACGTCAGGAGCAGCGCCTGACGCGACAGCGGGGTGATCCGTGACAGGCGGGCGCGGGCGATACCCTCCGCCTTGCCATAGTCGTCGGTCGGCTCTTCGCCTTCTTCGATGTTCGCACTTGCCCAAATGACGTGGAAAATACGGTACAAACCGAGTCGGGGATCGACATCGCGCGGAAAATCTTCGGGCGACGCCACGATTGCTTCCAGACTTGCCCGGACGAAGGCGTCACCATGGGCCTGGCTGCCCGTCAGGGCGCGTGCATAGCGGCGCAGGAACGGGAGGTGGGGAGCAAGGTCCTGACCAAGCGACATGGATTGATGAACTCCTGTGGTGGCGCCGGCCCTATTGGGCGCGGGTCAACGACGATGCAAGTGCAGGACAGTGACGTGCCAAAATGGCACGCCGCCACAAACCCGTCGACCGCGCGCTTAACCGGTGGAACAAAGCAGCGCCCATATGGTTTCATGTGCGAGATGTCATTTCCATGACACGCTGTTTCGCTCGTCGCCCGGTGGATTGACGTTGCAAAATTTCTTGTCATAGGGGCCTCGGTCGCCCCGATACGTTATGGTGCGGGGCCAGTGTTTTGGTCGCGTTTTTGCAGTCGTTGCATACGCGCGAGGGGGTCGAGAGGTTGAGTGGCAGCGGAAAAGCCGAAAAGCCTGGCAGTGCTCCGCCTGCGACCGGCCAACAGCGTGATTTGGCATCGAAAAAAAGAGTATCCAATGCCCCGTCCGATGTCAGTCGGGCGCTGCGATCGGTCTACGATGACACGCTTCGTGAAGACATCCCCTCTGATCTCAAGGAACTCCTCGGTCGCCTTGGCTGATCGGCCAATCATTGCGGCCGTGATTTAGTGCGTTCGTGGTTCCACCGCCTGCCGACAGCGGCCAAGCTGCTACTGCTTATATCGCTTGCCCTGCTGCCGATCGGGCTGGCGATGATCTGGGCCGCGCAAACCAGCATCGCCGGCGCCAACGCGGCCCTCGACCGACGAGCAGAGGAGCAGGACCAGGCAGTCGCGCGTTCGATCGAGGCGCTGATCGCCCGCAATGCCCTAGCGTTGCGGATCGCCGCCAACGGCGCGCTGGCATCTCCCGGTGCCAACGATTGCGACGAGGTACGACGCTCGCTGGCAATCACCCCCGCCATCTCCCGCAGCTTCGCCATCGAAACACTCGACGGACAAGAGCATTGCTCGACCGAAGGATACCGCCAGCCGGTGAGCGGTCGCGTCCCGGCCCCAGGCGGCATTGCCATGTGGCTCAGTCCTGCCGACCGTGCGCTCTTCGTGCGGGTTTCCGTCGCCAATGGCCTAGCCACCGACATCATCCCGTTAGGTGACATCGCGGCCGCAGCGCGTGACATCAACCCGACGATCCGCATCCTCCATCTCGATGACGGGATCAACGTCGCGTCGGTCATCGGCAACTCGATCGCGAGCGGGGCCAACCACCGCAATGAACTTCGCAACATTGCCGCCGGCCAGCTGTCGGTCCGGGTTACGGCCCCGGCCAATCATCTGACCATCAGCGAATCGCTGGCATTGCTTCTGCCGCTGGCGATGTGGTTCGCGGCAGCGCTGATCGGGTGGCTGGTCATGACCCGACTGCTGATCCGTCCGCTGCGACGGATGGAGCGCGCCGTTTCGACCTATGACCCGCGCGCCGGCCCGTTCGCAATGCCGCAGCGAATCGGCCCGGCGGTCGAAATCGAGAGCCTCGGCGAAGCTTTTTCCCGCGCTGTCGCCCGGATCGAAACGTCCGAGCACGAAATGGGCGCTGCGTTGGAGGGTCAGCGGCGGCTCGTCCGCGAGGTTCACCATCGGGTGAAGAACAACCTCCAGGTCGTCGCGTCGCTGCTCAGCATTCACGGCCGTAATGCAGAAGAAGGCGCGGGCCGGGCCGCCTATGCGGCGATCGGGCGACGAGTCGATGCGCTCGCCGTCGTCCACCGCAACCATTTCGCTGAAGGCGAAGCCAATCGCGGCATCGCACTGCGTCCGCTGCTGACCGAACTTGCCGCAGGCCTGCGCGGATCGGCACCCGAAACGGCCCAAAAGACCGCGATCGGGCTCGACGCCGACAATGCCCATACGACGCAGGACGTCGCCGTCGCGGTCGCTTTCCTGCTGACCGAGGTCGTTGAATTTTCGATGCTTAACCTGCCCGACGCACCGATCGAAATCGACCTGCGGCGGACCGGTGAATTGACCGCGCGCCTGACTCTGGACACGGCGGCGCTGTCCGCGCCAGACTCCGCCGACATTAGCCGGATCCAATTCGAGCGGATCATCACCGGCCTGGCCCGACAGCTTCGTTCGTCGCTTGAAATGCGGCTCGGTCGGCTCAGCGTCGCGCTGCCGATATTTCCCATTTAGAAAAGTCAAAAGCAGGCCGATTAATTTGCGAGCAGTGGGAACCCGCTCGGAATTAGCCGCGTTGTACACTTCGGATAGCGACTCTTTGCCCCCCCGCTCTCGCTATCCGGTCTAATGGGCCCGGAACCGTCAACCCTCCCCCCCCGGTAGCGTTTCCGGGCCCAAAAATCTGCTAGACCATTAACCTGGCACCCTTCCACAACCGAAGCCGAGGACACGAGCCTAAATGGCTGTTCCGTCAACGCGCCGCGACGCGCGCCAATGGGTGATATGGATGGCGATAATCGCCAGTTCGTAGAGCGCATAGAGCGGCCCGGCGAGTAGCAGCATCGATACGGCGTCGGGCGGGGTCAGTACCGCCGACACCGCCAGGACGCTGACGATCGCATAGCGCCGCGAGGTCGCGAGCTGCTGACGGGTGACGAGGCCAGCGCGCTCGAGGATCATCAGCAGGATCGGGAGCAGGAATGCGACCCCGAAGCCGAACAGGAAGCGGGTCACGAAGCTTAGGTAATTGCCGACCCCTGGCAGCGCCTCTTGTTGGATGCCGCCGATGTTGCCCTGATAACTAAGCAGATAGCGCAGCGCGAACGGCATGGTGACGAAATAGGCGAAGGCCGCCCCGCCGATGAAGAAAAAGGGCGTCAGCAGCAGGAAAGGCAGAAACGCCTTCTTCTCCTTGGCGTACATCCCCGGCGCGACGAACCGCCAGATCTGCGTCGCGATGACCGGAAAGCTGAGCATTAGCGCGGCAAACAGCGCGACCTTTACCTCGACGAAAAAGGCCTCGAAGATGTCGGTGTAGATAATCTTGCCCTGCCCGGCCTGAATCAACGGCTGCACGAGGACGGCGAAGATGTTGCGCGCCTGGGTTAGGCACAGGCCAAACGTCACCGCCAGCGTCGCCAAGCTCCACAGCAGCCGCCGGCGGAGCTCAATCAGATGCTCGAGCAGCGGCTGCTTACTGTCGTCAATATCCTTCACGGCAAATCACGCCGCGGTAGGTCGAGCGGAAGGGTCGGTTCTTCAGCAGGCGGCGCGGCGTCGGTCATCGCCGGTGTAGCGGCAGAAACTGGCAAGGGCGTAGGCTCCGCATAGCTCCCGCTGGTCGGAAATTGCGCCATGATTCGCGCATTCTCCTCGCGCCATTTCTTCTCCATCTCCTCGAGCTCGGCCTCACGCATGATATTCTCGATGCCGGCGGTGAAGTGACGCGCCATGCCGCGGGCGCGACCGACCCACTGGCCGACCACGCGCATCACGCGCGGCAAATCCTTGGGGCCAATGAAGATCAGCGCCGCGATGGCAACGATGATCAGTTCCGAACTGTCGACGCCGAACACGGCGGGCTTCCTTGCGGTTAGCGCGCCTGGTCGCTTGGCGGAGGTGCAACCGGATCGGCATGCGGCGGCTGCGGGGTCAGCTCGATCGGCGGCGTGCTCTGCTGCGACTGCTGCTGGCTGTAGGGCAGCTGTTGCGTCGGCGGGACGACCGGCTTGTCGTCGTCGGACATGCCCTGCTTGAAGCTTTTCAGCCCCTTGGCGACGTCCCCCATCATCGCGCTGAAGCGGTTGCCGCCGAACAGCAGCAGGACCACCACGCCGAGAATGAGCCAGTGGATGAGGCTGAAACCGCCCATGAAATTCACTCCAAAATAAGGCCGTACGCTCTATCTAGTCCTCATCGCCCACTGTTTCCAGCGATTGCGGGGTTTCGAGCGCCAGCGATAGCGCCGCCTCGTCGAGCGGATCGAGTAATCCGGCCGCGCGCAAGTCGTCGATCCCCGGCAGGTCGCGCCGCGAGGCCAACCCAAAATGGGTGAGGAAGGCCGGTGTCGTCGCATAGAGCAGGGGCCGACCCGGGCTCTCCCGCCGTCCCGCCGCCCGCACCCATCCGGCCTCCATCAGCACGTCGATCGTGCCCTTGCTGATCTGCACTCCGCGGATCGCCTCGATCTCGGCGCGAGTCGCGGGCTCGTGATAGGCAATAATCGCGAGGCATTCGGTCGCGGCGCGCGACAGGCGGCGCGGCTCATCGCGGGTGCGCCGGAGAAGGTGGGCGAGATCGGGCGCGGTCTGGAAATGCCACCGCCCGCCGCGCTCGACCAGCTCGACGCCATGCCCGGCATAACGTTCGGCCAGATCGGCCAGCCCGGCGGCGACGTCCCCCTCGCCGACGTGGAGCACGATGTCCTCGGGAGTAAGCGGCTCGGACGAAGCGAATAGCACCGCTTCGATCGATCGCAGGAGATGGTCCATCAACTTGCGCGGCGCAGGCGGAGTGGGGCGAATGCCTCGTCCTGCTGAAGGTCTAGCCGTCCCTGCCGGGCCAGCTCCAGTGCCGCAACGAACGACGAAGCCAGCGCGGAGCGGGCATAGGCGGAGTCGGAGCTGGCAGGCAGGAACGCTTCGATCCGGGTCCACTCGACGGCCGTCCCGACCAGCCGCGCGACCCGCTCGATGGCATCGTCCAGCGACATCACCGCGCGCTGCGCAACGATGTGGAACACCGGCTGGGTCCGCGCGCGAACCTGGCCGAAGGCAGCAAACAGCTCGAACGGGGTCGAGCGCCACGCGGAGCTGCGCACCAGCCGCAGCCCTTCCGGCGCGCCGCGCGCGAACACGTCACGGCCGATGCGGTCGCGGCCCATTAGTCGCGCACCCGCTTCGCGCATCGCGTCGAGCCGCTGCAGACGCAACTGGAGCCGCAGCGCCAGCTCCTCGGCGCTGGGATCGATCTCCGGATCCTTGGGCAGCAGCAGGCAGGATTTGAGATAGGCGAGCCACGCCGCCATGACGAGATAATCGGCCGCAATCTCGAGCCGCACCGCCTTGGCATCGTCGAGATAGGCGAGATATTGCTCGACCAGCGCGAGGATCGAAATCTCGCGCAGATCGACCTTCTGGTTGCGCGCCAGCGTCAGGAGCAGGTCAAGCGGACCTTCCCAGCCGTCGAGGCTGAGCGTCAGCCCGTCATCGGCCGGGAGTTGGAAGAATTCGGAT
Source organism: Sphingomonas sp. (assembly GCF_031380695.1). Taxonomy (GTDB): domain Bacteria; phylum Pseudomonadota; class Alphaproteobacteria; order Sphingomonadales; family Sphingomonadaceae; genus Sphingomicrobium. The sequence goes on from NZ_JANMWY010000022.1 coordinate 25,662, forward strand.
TGCTCCATGCGGGGTCAGGCCAGCGCCAGCAGCTCGTCGCGCGTGTCGATCGCTTCGGCCAGGGTCATGCCCTCGCCGTCGGTGAAGCGCGCCGCCATCGCCCGCGCCAGCCGCGCGTCGCCGTCGGTGCCGAGCGTTCCAACGCGGTCGGCGACCAGCAGCAGTTCGTCGAATTTGCCCGAACAATGCAGCGCAACGTCACACCCCGCCGCAACGCAGGCTGCGGCGCGCTCTCCCGCGTCGCCCGACAGCGCCGCCATGCCGACATCGTCGCTCATCAAAAAGCCGTCGAAACCGATCCGATCGCGGATGATGTCGCGGATGATCAGCGGCGACTGGCTGGCCGGCCGCTCGGCATCCCACGCGCGATAGACGATGTGGCTGGTCATCGCCATCGGTGCGTCGGACAATCGCTCGAACGGCTCAAGATCGACTGCCAGTTCGGCGTGACCGGCGTCTACCACCGGCAGTTCGAGATGACTGTCGACCAGCGCCCGGCCATGTCCGGGAATATGCTTCATGACCCCGACCACCCCCGCCGACGCCAGCCCGTCGAGTTGCGCCCGGCCTAGCGCCGCGACCTGCATCGGCTCGGACCCCAGCGCGCGGTCGCCGACGATGTCGCTCGCGCCCGGCTGACGGACGTCGAGCATTGGCAAACAGTTGACGTTGATGCCAACCTCGGCCAGCGTCAGCGCGATCGCCCGCGCATTCCACCGCGCCGCCTGCATCGCCGACGATGGCGCCAGTCGATAGAGCCGGTCGAACGCCTCATTGGCCGGAAAGGCGGGCCACACCGGCGGCCGCATCCGAGCGACGCGCCCCCCCTCCTGGTCGATCAGAATTGGCAGATCGTCGCGGCCGTGGAGCGCCCGCAAAGCGTCGGTCAGCGCCCGCACCTGCTCGCGATTCTCGATATTGCGGCGGAACAGGATATACCCCGCCGGGTCGGCATCGCGAAACAGGCTGGCTTCATGCTGGCTGATTTCGGTTCCCGCCAGGCTGAGGATCGCGGCCATCATCGACCGATCACCACACAGCTTTCCCCTGCGACCCGCAGCGCCTGGCACAGCGATTTTGCATCCGCCGGAGTCGGTGCCCCCGCGCGCAGCCGGTAAAGCGAGCCGCCACTGCCGTTGCTGACCGGAACGACAATCTTGGTCATCGCGCCCAGCGTTGCGAACCGCTCCGTCAGCGCCTTCCACGCCGCCTCGGCCTTGACGCCGGACGAGAAGGCACCGAGCTGGACCACCGTCCCGCGCGCCGCTGTCGGCATCTCGGGAACGGGTCTGACGACCGGCGGCTCGACCGGTGGCTTCGTGTCGGGCGTCGGCACCTCGGCCACCACGACCGGCTTGGGCTTGGGCCGCTGGATCGGCGCGTCGGGCACCGCATTCATGTCGATCTGGCCGTCGGTATCGGCCCCGGCGCTGGTCGCGAAGGCGGTCTGGCTGTCGCCGGCGACGTCGAGTCCCCCCGGATCGGTCGGCTTGACCTTGTAGGGGCGGGAATCGGCCTTGATCAGTTCGGGCGGCCCGCTGGTCGGACCGGCATCGCGCCGCCCGAGCAGGAAGAAGGTCGCCGAGATCAGCGCCGCCGCGATGCCGACCATCAGCAATGCGGCCAGCATCTTGCGTCCCGACACCCCGCGCGGGCCATCCTCATCGGCCACGGCTTCCAACCACGGCAGCCCCTCATCATCATACGCGGCACGACGGTCACTCATTGCGAAACTTCCCCTGCTCGCCGGTCAGTAGATCACGATGCACCTCTGCTTCACGACCCGCAGCCGCTGGCAGATGATTTCGGCATTGGCCTGGGCCGGCGCAATGAACTGGACCCGGTAATAATATTTCTCGGACCCCGCCGCCTTCGATGGCGACACCGCTTTTGGCAGTGTCTCGAGCAACCCGCGATAGCGATAGCGAAATAGCTTGGCTGCCGCCTCCGCTTCACGCGCGCTGTCATAGGCACCGAGCTGAATGACATGTCCCGACGCTGCAAGCCTTGGCGACAAGGCCGGCGTCGGCGGTGGCGGCGGCATCTCGCGCTGTTGCCGCGCGACCTCGATCCGCCGCGTTTCCGCGATCTGATGAGCGGCACGGAGTTGCTCGGGCATCGGATGAGGCGCGGCGGCAGCCTGTTCGCGGGCGGCGCGTGACAGGGCCGGCGCGGCACTCTGCGCGTCGCCCGTACCGTGCCGCAACGCGGGGGCCAGCGGCGGTGCCGTGGACCCGGCCTCAGGCACGGGAAGGACCATCGGGCGAGCCTCGGGCAAGGTCGCAATCTCCGCCGGCGGCGGCGGGGCAATCGCGCGATCGAGCAGGAGTCCTGCGACCGCGACCGCGAACAGCGCAATCAGCGCGAACGGCCACGGGTTTGACTGCCTTCTCTTCGCGGGCGAAGCGGCGCGCGGCGGGCTCGTCACCGCGCCTCCTTCGCTCCGCTCGTCGCCCATCAACGCATCTCCTGCGCGGCGGCGACTCCCATCAGCGCCAGCCCGATGCGAATGACTAGCGCGATTCCCCGCGCCAGTTCCAGTCGCGCGCGAGTCAATTCTGGCTCACCCTCGAGCAGAAAGCGCCGCGCCGGGTCGTCGTTGCCGCGATTCCACAGCGAATGAAACGCCGAGGCGAGGTCGTTGAGATAGAAAGCGATACGGTGCGGCTCATGCGCTAGCGCGGCCGCTTCGACCTGACGCGGATATTGCGCGGCAAGCTTCACCAGCCCCAGTTCCTCGGCGTCGAGCAGCGTCAGGTCGGCCGCGTCGGGCAGGCCGGCCATCTCCGCCGCCTTACGCTGCAGCGACGCGATCCGCGCATGGGCATATTGGACGTAGAACACCGGATTGTCCTTCGACGCCTCGACCACCTTGGCGAAGTCGAAGTCGAGCGGGGCGTCGGCGCGGCGGGTCAGCATCATGAACCGGACGACATCCTTGCCGACTTCGCGCACGACATCGGCCAGCGTGACGAAATTGCCCGACCGCTTAGACATCTTGATCGGCTCGCCAGCGCGGAACAGGCGAACCATCTGGACCAGCTTGACGTCGAGATCGACCCGGCCGTCGGTCAGCGCCGTTACCGCCACCTTGATCCGCTTGACCGTGCCGGCGTGATCGGCGCCCCAAATGTTGACGAGGTGATCGGCCTTGCTCGCCTTCTGGAGATGATAGGCGGCATCGGCGCCGAAATAGGTCCAGCTGCCGTCCGATTTTTGCATTGGCCGATCCTGGTCGTCGCCATATTGCGACGAGCGGAACAGCGTCAGCTCGACCGGCTCCCAATCGTCATGGGTTTCGCCCTTCGGCGCCTCGAGCACACCTCGATAGACCAGACCCTTGGCGGCAAGCGTCTCCATCGCTTTAGTCACCAACCCTGCTTCCTGCAGCTCCATCTCCGAAGCGAAGACGTCGTGATGGATGCCGAGCAGGGCGAGGTCGGCGCGGATCAGGTCGAGCATCGCCGCGACCGTCTTGCGTTTGAACAGCGCGAGCCACTCGCTTTCCGGCGCGGCGGCATATTCGTTACCATATTCACTGGCCAGCGATCGCCCGATCGGGACCAGATAGTCGCCGGGATAATAGCCGTCGGGAATATCGCCGATCTGCTCGCCGAGCGCTTCGCGATAGCGCAGGTGCACCGAGCGGGCGAGCGTGTCGACTTGGCTGCCGGCGTCATTGACATAATATTCGCGCGTGACGGCGAACCCGGCCGCGACCAGCACGTTCGCCAGTGCGTCGCCGACGACCGCGCCACGGCAATGGCCCATGTGCATCGGCCCGGTCGGGTTGGCCGAGACATATTCGACATTGACCCGCTCGCCCTGGCCAACGGTTGCACGGCCATAAGCCGCGCCACTCGCCAGCATCGCCGCCAACTCCTGGCGCCACACCGCCTCGTCAAGGCGAATATTGATGAACCCCGGCCCGGCGACCTCGACCGATGCCACCCCCGGCATCGTTTCGATGAGGGGTGCGATCAGTCCGGCCAGCGCGCGCGGATCGGTCGCCGCGGGCTTGGCCAGCACCATCGCCGCATTGGTCGCCAAGTCACCGTGCGCTGCGTCTCGCGGCGGCTCGACCGCGACATTCTCTCGATCAAGTCCATCGGGCAGCGATCCGTCCGCAACGAGCGTGTCGAGGGCCTGGTCGAGCAGGCCGGCGTAGCGGGCGTAAAGTGACATGGCGGCGCGTCTAGCGCGCAGGCGGCGGCAGGTCACGCGTCACGTTGCCCAACCTGTGTTGCGGAACTCGCCCGCGCCGGAGTCGCTCATCCGACCGTATCGCCCCCATCAACATCAGTCGCACCACAACAAATCGGTAATCGTGCAACGTTTACCGCCGCTGAAAAATATCAGGAAGTCGTAATGCGTACATCATGAGCATTCGTGCCAAATTCTGCCGACCAACCCCGTGGGACCGATCGTAATGATATTGGCCATCCGCATCCTTTCCCTAGAAACGGTCGGGCAAATTGACCGGACCGATAAGCTCCTCATGGCGGGCGATGGCGAAGCGGTCGGTCATGCCGGCGATGAAGTCGCCGATGCCGCGCAGCCGCGCTACCGCCCCCTCGCCGCGCTGCCAGCCCGTCGGCAGGGTCGCCCCGCCGTCCCGATAGGCGGAGGCGAGGTCGGCGACGATCCGCTGCGCCTCGATCCGCATCGGGGTCAGCGCCGCACTGTTGTAGAGCCGATCGTAGAGGAAGCGCTTCAGCGCGCGTTCCTCTGCCGCCATTGTGTCCGAAAACCCAACCAGTGCCCGCCCTGCCAAGCGGACATCGTCGATCGTCTCGACCCCCGCCTCCACCACGCGCCGCCGGGTCTCGACGAGTACGTCGCCGACCATCGTCCCGATCA
>NZ_JANMWY010000034.1:0-5343 GCF_031380695.1 Sphingomonas sp.
TGCTCGGCATTGGACCCCATCGCGACCGCCAAGATCGAGGAATTGATCCACGAATTGCGCGGGCGCTATGCGATCGCGATCGTCACGCATAATATGCAGCAGGCAGCGCGCGTGTCGCAGCGCACGGCCTTCTTCCACCTCCGCGAAATGGTGGAGTATGGCAAGACCTCCGAGATCTTCACCAACCCGCGCGAGCAGCGCACCCAGGATTATATCACCGGCCGCTACGGCTGAGTGGGAGAGACGACATGGCCACCACTGCCGGGCATACCCTCAAGGCGTTCGACGAAGATCTCGACCGGCTGCGCGCACTCATTTCGCAAATGGGCGGGCTTGCCGAACACGCAATTCGTGAATCGATGCGGTGCCTCATCCAGCGCGATCTCGAAGGCGCGCTGCGCATCGTCGAGAATGACAAGAAGCTCGACGCGCTGGAGGTCGAAACCGAACGTCGCGCGGTCCAGCTGATCGCGCTGCGCGCGCCGATGGCGGGCGACCTGCGCGATGTCGTGGCGGCGATGAAGATTTCGAGCGTGGTCGAGCGGATCGGCGACTATGCCAAGAACATCTCCAAGCGCGTCCCGCTGCTGGAATCGGCCGGCAAGATCGAGCCGATCTCGCTGCTGCCGGAAATGGCGCGGATCGCGACCGAGATGGTCCATGACGTGCTCAACGCCTTTGTCGAACGCGACGCTGAGGCGGCGTTGCGGGTCGTCGAGCGGGACCATGCGGTCGACGATTTCTACAACAGCATCTTCCGTACATTGCTGACCTTCATGATGGAAAATCCGCACAATATCGGCCAGTCGGCGCACCTGCTGTTCATCGCCAAGAACATCGAGCGGGTCGGCGATCATGCGACCAACATTGCGGAGATGGTCTATTATGCAGCAACCGGCCAGCACATGGCCGAGCGCACGCGCGGCGGCAGCGACACCGACTAGGGGCACTTCATGGCCAGTGCCAACAAGCGGTTGCTCCTGGTCGAGGACGACCGCGCCATCGCCGAACTGGTGAAGTTCCACTTCACCCGCGCTGGCTACACCGTGACCAGCACGCCCAACGGCGAAGAAGCGCTGATCCTGGTCGACGAGATCAGGCCCGATTTGTTGATCCTCGACTGGATGATCGAGGGGATCAGCGGGATCGAATTGTGCCGGATGCTGCGGCGCAAGCCGGGGACCGCCAACTTGCCGATCCTGATGCTGACCGCGCGCGGCGAGGAAGAGGACCGGCTGCGCGGGCTCGATACCGGTGCCGACGATTTCATCACCAAGCCGTTCAGTCCGAAGGAGCTGGTAGCGCGCGCGGCCGCTGTGCTGCGCCGCGTACGGCCGGCGCTGGCGGCGGAATCGCTCGGCTATGGCGGGCTCGACATGGACCTTGCCGCGCATCGCGTACGGCGCGACGGAACGTCGGTTCCCCTTGGCCCGACAGAATTCCGTCTGCTGCGTCATTTCCTCGAAAATCCCGGCCGGGTGTTTTCGCGCCAGCAATTGCTCGACGCTGTCTGGCGCCACAATGAGGACATCGAGCTGCGCACGGTCGACGTACACATCCGCCGGCTGAGACTGGCACTCGGCGAGCCGGATATTGTCCGGACGGTGCGCAGCGCGGGTTATGCGCTGGACGCCGAAGGTGTCGCCTAGAGCGTCGAATCGCCGCCGAGCGATCGGTATAGCGTGACCACGCTGCGCGCACGGAGCAGGCGCGTGTTCGCCAGACTTCGCCGCGCTGCGTAAAGCGAGCGCTGGGCGTCGAGGCTTTCGAGGAATGATGCGATCCCGCCCTTGTAGCGCGCGGCGGTGAGCTCTGCCGTGTCGCGCGCGGCGGCTTCAAGTTCGAGCTGGGCGGCGAATTGCCGGTCGACCGTGACGCGCCTCGCGAGGGCGTCGGCGACGTCGCGGAATGCCACCTGCAATGACTTTTGGTAAGTCGCGAGCGCGCCCTCGCGCTGCGCCCGCGCATTGTCGAGATTGCCGCGATTGGTGCCGCCGAAGATCGGCAGGGTGACGCTCGGCGTGATCGCCGCGCCGAACGCATTGCCGGTGAACAGCGAGGTCAGCCCGCCGCTCGCCAGCCCGGCCAGCCCGGTCAGCGAGATGCGCGGGAAGAAGGCGGCGCGGGCGGCGCCGATCTGGGCATTGGCCGAACGCAGCCGGAATTCGGCCTCGAGCACATCGGGTCGGCGCAGCAGGATCATGCTGTCGAGACCCGCGGCGGCGGGCACGGCGCTGCGCTCGACCTCCTCGATCGACTTCGGCAGATCGGACTCGACCATGTCCGACCCGGCGAGCAGGCGCAGTGCATTGCGGTCCTGATCGACGATCGTGGTCAGATTGGCGAGGTCGGACTCGGCGGTGGCGCGAACCGTCTCGGCCTGGCGCAGGTCGGTGCGCGGGGCGATGCCGCCCAGCAGCCGCATCCGGGTCAGCCGCTCGCTCTGCCGCGCGCTGGCGACGGTGTCGGTGGCGATGGCAAGCAAGGTGCGGTCGGTGGCCAGCGTGAACCAGGCATCGGCGACGTCGGCGACCAGCGTCAGCCGCGTGGCGCGCGCCGCCGCCTCGGTTGCGAAATAGCTGTTCAGCGCGGCGTTCGACAGGCTGCGGACGCGGCCGAACAGGTCGATCTCGAACGCCGAGGCACCAATGTCGGCGGTGTAATCGGTCGTGACATGGTCGCCGCTGGCGTTGACCTGACCGGTATAGCGCACGGTCGTGTCGGCCCCGGCAATGACCGTTGGCAGCAGGGCGGAACGCTGAACCCGATACAGCCCGCGCGCCGCGCCAATGTTGGCGACAGCAAGCTTCACGTCCTGATTATTGGCGAGCGCCTGGTCGATCAGCCGTTCCAACCGCGGATCGACGAACATCGCGCGATGATCGTGCGCGGTGAGGCTGGCCTCGCTTGCCTTCAGCGCCGGATCGCCGACCGGCCAGCTGCTTGGGACCAGCGGCGCGGGAGCCGCGTAAGGCGGTTCGAGATTGCACGCGCCAAGCGCGGCAATCAGCGGGAGCAAAAGGACGGGTCGGATCATGCGGCCGTCTCATGATGCGGTGGGCCTCCGCGCGAAAACAGCTTGCGCACCAGCACGAAGAACAAGGGCACCAGAAAGATCGCCAGCGCGGTCGCGGTCAGCATGCCACCGACCACCGCCGTCCCGATCTCGACCCGGCTCTTGGCCCCCGCGCCAGTCGAGATGGCCAGCGGCAGCACGCCGAAGATAAACGCCAGGCTGGTCATGATGATCGGACGCAGACGCAGTCGCGCCGCCTCGATCGCCGCGTCGACCGCGCTCTTGCCGCCGATTTCCGCCTGCTCGGCGAACTCGATGATCAGGATGGCGTTCTTGGCGCTCAGCCCCATCGTCGTCAGCAATCCGACCTGGAAATAGACGTCGTTCTGCAACCCGCGCAGCCACACCGCCAGCGCTGCGCCGACCAGTCCGATCGGGATGACCAGCATCACCGCAATCGGGATCGACCAGCTTTCGTACAGCGCGGCGAGGCACAGGAAGACGACGACCAGCGAGATGCCGTAGAGAAAGGGCGCCTGACTGCCGCTCAGCCGCTCCTGATAGCTCAGATCGGACCGGGCGACCGAGGTGCCGGGCTGTTTCGCCGCGAGTGCGGCCACCGCGTCCATCGCTTCGCCCGAGCTGTGGCCGGGGGCGGCCTGGCCCTGGATCTGATAGGCCGACGTGCCGTTGAAGCGCGACAGGCTCGACGGCGCCTGGCTCCACCCGGTCCGCGCGAAGGCGGAGAAAGGTGCCATATCGCCTCCAGATCCGCGCACGAACCAGCTGGCGAGGTCCTCGGGCCGGCTGCGATAGGGGGCGTCGCCCTGGACATAGACCCGCTTGACTCGCCCGCGATCGATGAAGTCGTTGACGTAGGTTCCGCCCCACGCCGTCGCGAGCGTCTGGTCGGCTTGGCTCGAGCTGATGCCAAGGGCGCCGAGCTTTTCGTCGTCGATGTCGACCGTCAGCGACGGGTTATCTTCCAGCGCGCCGAGCCGGACTGCAGAAAGCGCGGGATCGGTTTGCGCCGACTGCAACAGCCGGTCGCGCGCTGCCTTGAATCGGGCGCGGGTCATGCCGCCGCTGTTGAGCAACTGCATAGTGAAGCCGTTCGACTGGCCGAGGCCGCGGATCGATGGCGGAGCGAGGGCGAAGAATTCGACGTCGCGCAATTCGCGGCCGAGATCTTTCGTCGCTTTCTTGGTGATCGAATCCAGTGACAGCGCGCTGGTCGTGCGCTCATCCCACGGCTTGAGCTGAAGAAAGCCGCGCCCGGCATTCTGGCCGGCCCCGCCGCCGCCTTGTCCGGTAACGGTATAGACCACGTCGACCGCATTGCTCATTTTTGTCAGAAAATATTGCTTGATCGCCGCCGCCGCCGCCTCGGTCCGCGGCTGCGTTGCGCCGGGGGGCAGCGTGTACTGGATCTGGGCGCGGCCGGTGTCCTCGACCGGCAGGAAACTTGACGGCAGGCGCCAGATGACCAGCCCCAGCACCCCGACCAGCACGGCATAGCCAATCAGCGGCAGACGGCGGTGCGCGAGGGTCTTGGCGACCCGGTCGCGATAGCGGTCCGACGTGCGCGCGAACCAGCCGTTGAACCGCTCGCCATAACCGTGAACCCGCTGCAGCCAGACCGGCTCGTCATGCGGCTCGCGCCGCTTGAGCAGGGTCGCCGTCAGCGCCGGGGTCAGCACTAGCGCGACGATCACCGACAGGATCATCGCCGACACGATGGTGATGGAGAATTGCTTGTAGATCACGCCGACCGATCCACCGAAAAACGCCATCGGCAGGAACACTGCCGACAGCACCAGTGCGATCGCGATTAGCGCCGTGGTAATTTCGCCCATCGACTGGATCGTCGCATCGCGTGCGGAAATGGCAGGGTTCTCGGCCATCACCCGCTCGACATTCTCGACCACCACGATCGCGTCGTCGACCAGCAGGCCGATTGACAAAACCATGCCGAACAAGGTCAGCGTGTTGATCGAAAAGCCGAAGAAGGCGAGCACCCCGAACGTGCCGAGCAGCACCACCGGCACCGCGATGGCCGGGATCAGCGTCGCGCGCCAGCTTTGCAGGAACACGAACATCACGATGACGACCAGCGCGATCGCCTCGATCAGCGTCTTGATTACTTCGTTGACCGACAGGCGGATGAAGGTGGTGGCGTCGACCGGATAGCCATATGCGAACCCGTCGGGGAAGTTCGGGGCCTGTCGCGCAACCTCGGCCTTGACCAACTCGGCCGTCTGCAGCGCGTCGGAGCCGGGGGCGAGCTGGACCGCGATGCCCGCCGCGGGATGGCCGTTATAGTGGCT